>NZ_JBNGOZ010000016.1:0-111444 GCF_050589825.1 Carboxylicivirga longa
AGCTTTTATACCTAAAGTAAATAATCATGTTTAACTATTTACTTTGATACGTATTTAGTAAACCACAAACTAACGATTCTTTATTTGACTTTCGATTGAATTTGATGGGCTAGTGAGGTCCATAAATATTTATTGCATTAAAAACATAGCATATTCGTTTTATTTAATATTTTTATACTAATTTTCAATGAAGAATCCATTGATTTAATATAAAAAAAGAAGTAAAAATATTCATTCATTATGAGACGTATAATGACCAAATCTACCACTTACCTATTGTCAGCTGCCCTGGGTGCTTTGTTATTTACATCCTGTAATTTTACACAGCGTAAACAAAAGTCTGCGGAGCAGGAGATTGTGGAGTCGGTTAATGTGGATGGGAAATTAGTAGATGATTTTAAAAAATCGAAGCTGATTTTTTATTCTTTGCCATCGCCCCTGGAAACTGCCATGCTGATTAAGCGTGCCGGTGCCCGTTATAACGAGGCCTTGCTGAACCCGCTTGCCAATATTGAGAAATATTCAACCAATCGTCAGATGGCCCTTAATCTGGGTATTTATTCAGCTGATTTAAGTTACACGAGTTTGTTTGATCAAACACAGAGCTCTATTAAGTATATGGCTAATGCCAAGCGGTTGGCCGATGGTTTGGGCATAATGGATGTGATTGATGAAAGCACGTTGCGCAAGCTCGAGGAGAATATCGATAACCGGGATCTGATGCTCGATATTATCTCGGAAACTTTTATGTCCTCCAATGCATATCTTACTGAGAATGATCGGCCTGCGATCGCTGTAATGGTGCTTGTGGGTGGTTGGGTAGAAGGCCTCTACCTTGCAACAAGGCTCACCAACGGATCGGTGGATAACAACAAGCGACTGATTGATCGAATCGTATATCAGAAACTTAGCTTGTATACGGTGATTAATCTCCTGGAGGAATATAAGGGCAATGAGGATATCGATTATCTGCTGGCACGCATTAGTACTCTGAACGATATTTTTGAGAAGGTAGAGATTAATAACACTTCAAAAATAGAAGCAGAGACCAATGCTGAAACCCGCGTTACTACTATCAAAGCCGAGTCTGAAGCGGTGATATCACCCATTGTATTTAAAGAGCTGATGGATACTGTAGAAGAGATAAGAACAGAATTTATTTCCTAATGCTTATGGGAGCCTCTATACGTGTTATTGCTGTATCTATTTTGCTGCTTATTATTGGTACAACGCACCTTGGTGCTCAGTGTATATCCTTTGCTAAAAAAGTGGGTAAAGAGCAGTTGGGTGATTACCTGCACGATGGTAACTATAATGCAACCGTGCTTGGGGAAGGAGAGAAGGCAGAGTTGTACAAGACTTTTTTTAGCAGTCAGCGCTACCGTATTGCTGTTGCCAAAGTAGATCAGCTGCCCGATATTCGTTTGCGTATATTGGATCAGGCTGGTAATGTGCTGTTTGATAATGCCGATCATGATTATGTGTTGGTTTGGGACTTCAGGATTGTGAGTACTCAAATGTTGGTAGTGGAACTTACAGTGCTGGAGCACGACACAGAATCAGATACTTTGATGAGTGGCTGTGTGTCGGTATTGTTTGGTATGGAGAGTGATCAAAAGAAGAAGAAGCGGTAGTGTATTGATACACCCGAAATATTAAAAGAGCTCAGTTATGAGCTCTTTTTTATTAGGTAGGGTTTTAGGTAATGTCCGGTATGTGATTCATTGCACTTCACCAATGCTTCGGGATGTCCCTCAAAAACCAGGTGTCCCCCCGCATTGCCTCCCTCGGGGCCCAGATCAATTACCCAGTCGGCTGATTTGATGATGTCCATGTTGTGTTCTACAATTATCAGTGAGTGTCCATTGGTTATTAGGGCCGAAAAGGCATCCAACAGCGTTTTTATGTCGTGAAAATGCAAACCGGTAGTGGGCTCGTCAAAGATAAACAGGGTGGGCTGGCTGCGTTCGTTGGCTAGGAAAAAGGCTAGCTTAACGCGCTGACTCTCCCCGCCACTTAAGGTGCTCGATGATTGCCCCAGCTTAATATAGCCCAGTCCTACATCCTGGAGGGGTTGTAGGCGCCTGACAATACGTTTTTCACTTGCTTTGTTACCTTCGCCAAAGAAGTCAATGGCTTCGCTGACGGTCATCTCCAAAATATCAAACACGTTCTTTCCCCGGTAGCGTACTTCCAGCAGGTCGTCTTTAAAGCGTTTGCCTTTACAGCTCTCACATTGTAGTACAATGTCAGCCATAAATTGCATTTCCACTTTTATCGATCCCTCGCCCTGACAGGCTTCACAACGGCCCCCATCTACGTTAAACGAGAAGTGCGCAGGTTTGTAGCCATTATTTTTAGCTGCCTGCTGCTCAGCCATCAGTTTGCGTATCTCATCATAGGCCTTCAGGTAGGTGGCCGGGTTAGAGCGTGAGCTTTTACCAATGGGGTTTTGATCCACAAACTCAACATCGGTAATCTTATTCAAGGCGCCCCCAATCAGGTCGAAGGCGCCGGTTGTATCGGCATAGCCTCCCAGATGTTTTTTCAGGGCAGGATAGAGGATGTTCTTCACCAGCGATGATTTACCGCTTCCTGATACGCCGGTTATCACCGTCATTACATTCAGAGGAAACTTAATATTCAGGTTCTTTAGATTGTTTTCACAGGCTCCTTTTAGTTCAATGAAATCGTTATGGGGGCGACGTGATGGGGGAACGGGGATGCAGGCTGTGCCATTCAGGTACTGTGTGGTTAGGCTTTGTTGGGCTGCCTCCAGTTGCCGGTAATCGCCTTGAAAAACAAGTTCGCCCCCCAGTCGACCGGCCAGTGGACCAATATCAATAATGGTGTCGGCTGCCCGTATGATGTCCTCATCGTGCTCAACCACGATAACGGTATTGCCCAGTTGCTGAAGTTTACGCAATACTTTGATCAGTAGTGCAGTATCTCGAGAGTGAAGGCCAATGCTGGGTTCGTCCAGTATGTATAGCGAGCCTACCAGGCTGCTGCCAAGGCTGGTAGCCAGGTTAATGCGCTGACTCTCACCTCCTGATAGGGTAGACGAAAGGCGATTAAGTGTGAGGTAACCCAGCCCAACATTTCTTAAAAAAGTAAGGCGTGTTCTTATTTCATGCAGCAGGCGTTTGGAAACTTCCAGGTCGTGACCTTTAAGTTGCAGTGCTTCAAAAAAGGCATGTAATTCAGCAATAGGCATCACCACCAGTTCATGTATGCTTTTATCGCCTAGCTTCACCCAGCCGGCTTCTTTTTTTAACCTCGTGCCTTTGCAAGCCGGGCAAGTGGTCCGTCCGCGATAGCGCGAAAGCATAACGCGAAACTGTATCTTGTACTGTTTTTCCTCCAGGTGTTTAAAAAAGCTGTTGAGCCCCTTAAAATGGCGGTTGCCCGTCCATAAGAGGGATCTGTCTTCTTCGCTTAAGTCGAAATAAGGTGTGTGAACGGGGAAGTTGAAGTGGTGAGCACTGCGCACCAACTGTTCTTTCCATGCCTTCATCTTATCGCCCTTCCAACATACGATGGCGTCTTCAAATACCGACAGACTCTTGTTGGGTATTACCAAATCTTCATCGATGCCAATGACCTTACCAAAGCCCTCGCATTCGGGGCAGGCACCCACCGGATTGTTAAAGGTAAACATGTGTTCCGTGGGTTGCTCAAAGGTCATGCCGTCAAGCTCAAACTTGTTGGAGAAAGTGTGACTGATGGGCGTTTTTTCTTCGTATATTTTCACTATGCACTCGCCTTTACCTTCGTAAAAAGCTGTTTGTACTGAATCGGCCAGGCGGCTGCGCGTATCTTCATCGCTGGCAGCCCCAAGACGGTCAATCACCAGATAGCTGTCCTCGCACGAGGGCACTGGGTGGTCTTCATTCAGCAGCTCTTCGATGCGCATAAATTGGTTGTTTACTTCAATGCGGCTAAAGCCTTGTTTTAGTAGTATGGCTAACTGTTCGTGGCAGGCTCTGTCGTCGGTATAAGCAATGGGCGACAGAATAGCCAAGCGGGTGCCTTCGGGTTGCCCGGTAATGAACTCAACTACATCGCTGGTGTAGTGTCGTTTTACTTCGCGTCCGCTAATGGGGGATATGGTTTTGCCTATACGCGCGTACAATAGTTTGATATAGTCATATATCTCGGTGCTGGTGCCAACGGTAGAGCGCGGATTGCGTGTGTTCACCTTCTGCTCAATAGCGATGGCGGGCGGTATTCCTTTGATAAAGTCTACATCGGGTTTGTCCAGCCGCCCCAGAAACTGACGAGCATAGGAGCTAAGACTCTCAACATAACGTCGTTGTCCTTCGGCATACAGGGTATCAAAGGCTAACGATGACTTTCCACTGCCCGAAACGCCTGTGATAACAATAAACTGATTGCGAGGTATTTGTATGTCTATATTTTTGAGGTTGTGTACTTTGGCTCCTTTAACAACGATTGCTTTCTGCATTATCTGGAAAAATTTAGTGCTAACAAAGATAGTTTCTGTGCTTTACAATTGAAACAAAAGGTGACATGGAAAGTTGTACGCGAGTAGTATTTGGTTTTTAAACATTTTTTTACTTTTTTTACAGGCGCAAACAAGGACTATTCATTTATAAAATTTTTGCCTATCGACGCACCTTTACGAGATGTTTAAAATTTAGTAGTATGGAAAAGCAAACTATGCTTTCTGATGAGCAACTTGTGAAAGGTTTCGTTGCTGGTGATAGTGGTTCTATCGATGTGCTTATTGAGCGTCATAAGGCTAAGATATTCTCCTATATATTAATGTGTGTAAAGCAGCAGGAGCTGGCTGAAGATGTATTTCAAGAGGCTTTTATCCGTGTGATTCGTACCTTAAAAAACGGGCGATATTCCGATACGGGTAAGTTTTCTTCGTGGGTAATGCGTATAGCACACAACCTTATTATCGATCATTATCGTAAGCAGAAAAATCAGTCGGTTATTTCCAATGATAACTATGATTACGATTTGTTTAACTCACCCCGTTTTTCTGATCAGTCCATTGAAGAGGAGATGGTGAAGGAGCAGGTGCTGCAAAGTGTGGGTCAGTTGGTTAATCTGTTGCCCGATAATCAGCGTGAAGTGGTGATAATGCGGCATTATCGTGATTTGAGCTTTAAGGAGATCGCTGAGGAAACAAATGTGAGTATTAACACGGCCCTTGGGCGCATGCGTTATGCGCTGATGAATCTGCGTCGATTGGCCGAGGAGCGTAATATTTCACTGACCCTGGCCTAATAGATGCAATATTTGCAAAGGCATTGCGTTTCTATTTTAGAAACTTGATAAATATATGCCTATGAGCAAATTATCTACCCAGGATTATGTCGTAAAAGAAGAGGAGGCCAACTATTGGTTGTCGGTTTTTGACGCCTTACCCGATACGCTGTTTTCAAATACCATGGCCCTGCCCAATCAGCTTATTTTGGCTAACGTTAAGGCTTTTGCACGCGCTTATCAGCCACTCAATGTAATGGAGCTAGAAGGAGGTATAGTAATCAATTAATTTTAATCGTAGAAGGATTTGGTAAAGCTGTTAAAAGAGCCATTTCCTTTTATGATGCGCACCCAAAAGGCCTTAATAAAACCGCTGCCATATCCAGTAAGCTGTATCATAGAGGCCCAGGTGCTAAGGACTGCTACTAACGTGTTTTTTGTACGTATTTGTGCATCGGTGAAGATGATGAGTGGAAACAGTAAGAAGGGGAGCAAAAACCACGGTGATGCACTGAAAATCAAAACCAATAATAACGGGTAGCCAATGGTAAACACCGAGGGCAGTATATGCACCGGTTTGAGTGTGCCGGCATGCAGTAGGGATAAATCAATGCGTGCGATCCCTGAGTTAAATACCTGTTTAAAGAAGGAGATAAACTGTGTGCGTCGCTTGTGGTAGACGTGTGCTTCCTGAATAAGCCCCACCTGATAGCCGGCCTTGGACGTGCGGATGCTCAAATCCAGGTCTTCGCCAAAACGCATATCGGCAAATCCCTGCACCGCATTAAATACTTCCCGCTTAATGCCCAGGTTAAAACTGCGCGGATAGAACTTATCCATTTTTTGTTTGCCACCGCGTATTCCTCCTGTAGTGATGGGGGAGGTCATGGAGTAGCTAATCGCCTTTTGTATAGGTGTAAAAAAAGGATGTGCCCGATCCGGTCCACCAAAGCAGTCGAGTTCCTGAATGGATAAGTGTTCGATAACATGGTTAAAGTAGTTGGACGGAATAATACAATCGCTGTCAAAAAAGATCAGGTAATCGCCATGAGCCTTGGCTGCTCCGAAGTTACGTGCCGGACCCGGCCCTTGATTTTCCTGCGTATAATAGTGCAAGTTCAGTTGGCTGAAATAGGGTTCTATCACCTTGTCGCAGGCCTGAGTAGAACCATCTTCAACAATGATTACTTCAAACACAGATCGGGCTGACTGGAGGGTTAGGGACTCTAATAATTCAACAATTTCGTCAGGTCTGTTGTAAATAGGAATAATTACTGAAAATTGCATATTGGTTAGTTTAATTAAAACCAAATATAGCAAATAAAGTTATCGCAAAAGGTTATTGAATGTTAAAGGTCGTTTCTTATGTACATTATCCCACAGATAAACCCCTTATCATCATGTGTGTAGCGATGATAAGGGGTCTTGAGTTGTTTTAATCTTTGTAAACGTACTATTAGATATTATTTAAATGGGTTTCATTGTTGCTTAAATGTATAAAATTGCAACTTTTATTAACGTGTTAAAATGAGCATGGGGTCACCAATTATGTTGGCATATATCGGTCGGTAACGATTGGTGTCGTAGAACTTGGTGACATTCACCTTTTTAATACTTTGGCCGTTGGCGTCTTTCTTCACGGCTTCAATGGAAATATGATTGTATTTGCCGTCGTTGATGCATACCATCTGTCCTGATATGCCTTTAATTATAAGATCCATGGCCATATTGGCATAGGCTGCCGGTACAATGGAGTCTAAGGCATCGGGCACACCGGAACGCACCAGGTAACCCAGCTTTTGATTAATGACGTTGATGGGTTTTCCCTTATTAAATTTGGGCGACAGACGCTTCAACTGTTCCCCGATATCTTCCCCGATGCCTCCAAGCTTTTTATGACCGAAGGCGTCGGTATCGTGACTGCTGTAGATCAGATTGCCCCCCTCGTAGCTGGCCCCTTCCGAAACCAACACTACAGAATAGCGACTTGGATTGTTATTGCGGTCTTCTACCATTAAGGCAGTCAGCTGTTCAATATTAATTTGATGTTCAGGAATAACGCAACGATCGGCAGCCCCTCCTACAGTGGGTAGTAAAGCCGAGAAACCGGCGTTACGTCCAAATACCTCAAGTACCAGAAAGCGTTCGTGTGATCCGGCACAGGTGCGGAGGGCATGGGTTAGTTCAATGGTGCGGGTTACGCAGGTGCTAAAGCCAATGCAGTACTCCGTGCCTGGTACATCGCCATCCATCGTTTTAGGGATGCCGATGGTGCGTACTCCCTCGTGGTGTAGCCGCACGGCATAGCTCAATGTATCATCGCCCCCAATGGGTATCAGGTAATCGATGCCCAGGTGCTTAAGGTTGGCTACGGCCTCCGCTGTCAGATCGTTGTATTCATCTTTATACGAGGCCTTCAGGTGATCGGGCACATCGTTAAGGGGTACCCGATCGGCCTTGGTGCGGCTTGAATGCAAAAAAGTGCCTCCTGTGCGCCCCAGGCGATTAACAATGTGGTCATTCAGCACCATACAATAGCTTTGCTCCTCGAGGGGTAAGAGCGGGTTAATGGAGATAACGCCTTTCCATCCGTTTTTAATGCCAATTACCTTAAATCCTTCGCGTGTAGCCCGAATGGTGATAGCTCTAATGGCCGGGTTTAGGCCGGGTACATCGCCCCCGCCGGTTAGTATGGCAATGGTTTTTGCGGTGTGTTTTTTTAAAATCATAGTATCATGTTAGTTAAAGTAGGGTTACTAATACCTACAAGATACTATCTAAAAAACTGCAAATCAAGCCGGGAAAACATCAATTACAAAAAAAACAATTGATGAGAAAGGGGCGATGCCTGATTATGAAATGATGGAATTCACGGAGATTGTTCTGGCACTTTTTCGAAAATCGTTCTAAATTAGTTAAAGATTGTAAATTGTTAATATTGAAGCTTCCTTGTTTAAAAAAATATGAGCAAATTTGCATGTCTTAAAATTAAAAGCTGTTGTAAAACACATTTTTATAATAAGCGAACAAACACAAAACAATACAAGACAGTATGATGATTAAAAGTCCACTTCAGATTGCACGCGAAAGCTACGTGCCCAAGATACCATCATCGCTAAAGGGTGGTGTTAAAATTGTTGAGGGAAATGCTACTGAGTCGGTAGCTGACCAGGCAGATATTAAAAATATGTTTCCAAACACCTACGGCATGCCCGTTTTATCGTTCGAGCCCGGTGAAGCAAAAACATATGCTGCTAAAAACGTAGGCGTGATTCTATCGGGTGGTCAGGCACCGGGAGGACACAACGTGATCTCCGGCCTATTTGATGGTTTGAAGAAATTAAACGCAGATAGCAAATTATATGGTTTCCTGGGTGGTCCCGGTGGATTGGTGGATAATCAGTACATTGAACTGACTGCCGATGTGGTGGATCACTACCGTAACTCGGGTGGTTTCGATATTATTGGTTCGGGACGTACCAAGCTGGAAGAAGAAGCTCAGTTTGAGCAGGCTTTGGTAAACTGTAGAGAATTAAACATTGAGGCTTTGGTTATTATTGGTGGCGATGACTCCAATACTAACGCTTGTGTGTTGGCAGAATACTACAAGAAGATTGATGCCGGCGTGCAGGTAATTGGTGTGCCAAAAACCATTGATGGTGACCTTAAAAACGAGATGGTGGAAACATCATTTGGTTTTGATACAGCCTGTAAAGTATATAGCGAGTTGATCGGTAATATTCAGCGCGATGCTAACTCGGCTAAGAAATACTGGCACTTCATTAAGCTGATGGGTCGTTCGGCATCGCACATTGCTTTAGAGTGTGCCCTGCAAACGCAACCAAACATCACTATTATTTCTGAAGAGGTGGAAGCCAAGCAGCAAACATTGGATGATGTAGTAAGCTATATTACCAATATTGTAGTGACTCGTGCTCAGAATGGTGATAACTTCGGTACTGTATTGATTCCTGAAGGATTGGTTGAGTTTATCCCAGCCATGAAGAAATTAATTGCCGAGTTAAACGATTTCCTGGCACACAACGAGGAAGAGGTGAATGCCCTGGAAGGAAACAAAGAGAAGCGTGCTTTTGTGGCTGAGCGTATCTCGGACGAATCGCGTGAGGTATTCGTTTCTTTGCCTAACTCAATTGCCAATCAGCTGATGCTTGATCGTGACCCACACGGCAACGTGCAGGTATCGTTAATCGAGACAGAGAAGATGTTGATTGATATGGTGAAGGCTAAAATCAAGAAGATGAAGAAAGCCGGTGAGTTTAAGGGTAAATTCAAAGGTCAGCCTCACTTCTTTGGTTACGAAGGACGCTGTGCTGCGCCTTCTAACTTCGATGCCGATTACTGCTATTCATTGGGTAATACTGCTTCATTATTGATTGGTGAAGGTAAAACCGGTTATATGGCTTCAGTACGTAACCTAACAGCGCCTTCTACCGAGTGGATTGCTGGTGGTGTGCCTGTAACTATGATGATGAACATGGAGAAGCGTCATGGTGAGATGAAACCTGTTATTCAGAAGGCTTTGGTGCAGCTGAATGGCGCGCCTTTCAAGCAATTGGTTGATAACCGTGAAGAATGGGCATTGCAAACAAATTACGTATATCCTGGTCCTATCCAGTACTTCGGTCCATCTGAGGTTTGTGATCTTACGACCAAAACACTGAAATACGAGCAAGAATAAGCATCTTTAGATAAAGATACCCGTAACAAGTGCTTTGTTACGGGTTTTTTTATTTATTTTTACATAAATAGTTATTTAAGTAAGCAATTTCCCTTTTAAGTAAGATATGTCTAAAATTGTTACTCTATCAGAAGCCGCTTCTATTGCTTTGCATTCGATGGTGTTAATTGCCAGAAGTGAAAAAAAAATGAATGTCAATCAAATATCAGAAGCAATAGACAGTTCCAAGCACCATGTGGCTAAGGTGATGCAACGACTGGCCAAAGAGGATTTTGTGGCTTCAAACCGAGGGCCAAGCGGGGGCTTTGTAATTAAACAAGACCCGGCTACCATTTCCTTGCTGATGATTTATGAAGCCATTGAAGGTAAAGTTACCATACAGGCTTGTCCGGGTGATAAGCTTAAGTGTGTCATCGGCTCATGTATGTTGGGCGACCTATCGAAAAATATGACCAGGGAATTCAAACAATACATGGAAAGTCACTACCTGAATGAGTATTTGTAAATTCAGTTTTTTATTTTCTAAGCCAACGATTGTTGTGTTTGATCTTAAGATTTTGCTGGAGTAGTAATCGCTCCAGTTTTTTTATGCATGCCGGCGAGAAATACAGCGACAGGCTTTTGCTCCGTATCTCTTCCCCTTCAAAAAAGTTAATCTCTGCCCGGTAGTAGGTGAGCATGTAAGTAAAGCTGATATTGATAACGTTTTTCAGGTGTACACTGAAGCGTTGATTGCCAATGAGTAGGTTGTAGCTGATTAGGTGATGACTGGCTAACAGTAGTTTTTTGGCCTTGGCATTATAGAGTAATATCAACATTACCAGGTATATGATACCAAGCGTAAGAGCAGGAAGCATGGTTTCAGTGGGGGTGAGCGTTTTGAAAACAGGGATACTCAGACCAAAGAGTAGGGTAAGGCTTGCAAAGGGAATGACAATATGCGCATTAGGGTTAAGCTGTAGGGACGGTTTGGTGTGTTGAAGGGTTTGTTTCTCAAACCTATTGCTATACAGCGTGCTGTGGGGTGATTTATAACCTCGGTACACCGCGTTGAAAGGATCCTGGTTGAGTAACTGGCACATTTCGATATAAAGATCGGGAAGTTTAGCGCGGAACAAAGCCGGTGCTTCAAAGAAATGCTCCACGGCCACTGAGAAAAACTCGCGGGGATTGGTAGCAGCATAAGAACGCAGGAAGTTGCTACTCCGGTGTCGCATGGCTATGATCTCCTCAAAGGCCGACTGTCGGAATTTATCCATCAGTCGATGGATGTTATAGCGTCGTCCTTGCGATAGTAAAAGAGCCAGATCGAGCGCATGAGCCATTTCGTGCAGCCCCAGGTTAATCTTATCACCCGCATCGGCATAACCCTCTTCAAAGTGTTTCCACGATAACACAATGAGGCCACCCTGGTTCACTTCACCCCGATGATAACGGCGTGTAAGCCGGTTATAGTAGGCATCATCATGCAGTAATATGGTTTTGAAACGGCCAAAGCAGGATTCTTTCAGTCCAAAGGTAAGCTGTGTGGCCGCCGCCGATATAAGTACCTTTTGTTCTGTGCTAACAGGCGTGCTTCCGGCGGAAATCCAGCGGCAGCGACGCATAAACTGCAAGGTTCGACGCGTAAAGTCAGCCTTCATCGAATCGGGCAGATGCTGATAATAGCCAAAGGATTGCTCTAGTATTCTTTGTATCTTTTTCCACTTGGGCGACTGTTGGGCCACCTTCAGGCTGAGGTTAAGCGATTGTTGAAACCGGAAATAGGCATGCGCAATAAAGGCAAGTGCAACTAGCATGCCCCCAATAAATATCAGGATGCCGTATAAAAGGTCTTTATTCATTGATAAGATGAATTGTATGACAGGCTATTAGGCCTGCAGTTTCTGTTCGCAGCCGGCTTTGTCCTAAGGATACGGGTATGAATTCGTGGCGGAGGGCAGCTTCGATTTCGTCCTCCGAAAAATCACCCTCAGGACCAATACAAATAATACAATCGCTATGGGGTCGATAAGCGGTTTTTAAGGCTTGTTTTTCACTATTGTAGCAGTGAGCAATATAGCCCGTGGTGTTGTCTTTGGACTTCAAAAAAGTGTCGAAGGGGGTTAGTTCGTTTATTTTCGGTAAGTGGGCTTTGAGTGATTGTTTCATGGCGGCTATCACCACGCGTTCAATGCGATCGGTCCTCACTTTTTTGCGCTCAGAATGGTGACATAGCAGCGGTGTAATTTCATCCAGCCCCAGCTCCATGGCTTTTTCAATGAGCCACTCAAAGCGGTCGATGCTTTTGGTGGGAGCCACCGCCAAGTGAAGGGAATGCGTCGGTTTGTCAAAGTGGGTGGTTTCGATCAGTTCAAGGGCACATTTTTTAGGGTGTGCCTGTGCAATGCGGCATTTGTAATATTGACCTTTGCCATTGGCAACGGTTATCTCATCGCCCACCTGATGGCGTAATACGTTAATGCAGTGTTTGCTCTCAGCCTCATTTAAAATACCTTGACCGGTAAATTCCGGATCGTAAAATAGCTCCATACATTATTGTTTGGGTGTAAAGATAAAAAACTATTGCCGATTGAAGGAAACACCACAGTGCTTGCCGGAGTAAATGGCGCCTGAAAATACAAATTTTAATGCTTAGGTGCAGGTAGTATCGTTGGCAGATGGCGAAAGTACTTGCGTTTTAACGGGTATTTTAACGATAAACAGGGCACCGTTTCCCGGCTGGGAAATAAGCTCTATGGATCCGCACATTAGTTCGGCCAGGCTTTTGCTGATGGATAGCCCCAGGCCAGTGCCCCCGTGCTTCTTATTGCTTGATTCATCGCCCTGACGAAAGCGGTCGAAAATAACTTTTTGATCCTTTTGAGAAATGCCTGGGCCAGTGTCTTCTACTTTCAGCACCATAATATTGTTCTCCTCTAATGCGTAGTTGATGGTAACCTGTCCCTGCTCGGTAAACTTAACAGCATTGGATACCAGGTTTAATAGTATTTGATAAATGCGCAGGCGGTCGGTATAAACGGCTGGCACTTTGGGGTTGTGGTTTACGCGTATCGAGATCTTTTTCTTGAGGCTTGCACACAGGCTACTACCCATGCTGTGCACCTCCTCAACCAGACTGCCAATATCTACCCGCCCTGTATTTATTTTAAGCTGCCCTGACTCAATCTTGCTGATGTCAATAATATCATTAATCAGGCCCAGCAGGTTTTCGCCGCTTTGCTTGATAACACTCAGGTAACTGTGCTGATCACCAGTATTTAGCTTACCGCACATCATCAGGTCTGTAAAGCCAAGAATGGCATTCATGGGTGTACGAATCTCGTGCGACATGTTGGCCAGGAAGGACGATTTTAGGCGGTCACTTTCCTCGGCTTTCTCTTTGGCTTTTTGCAACTCCTGTTCAAAGGCTTTTTGGCTATTAATATTGAGTATGATACCGGTGACCCGATTGGGTTTACCATTGAGTGTTTCCATTATTTTGCCATGTATCAGAAACCATGACGAGCTGCCATTTTTGTCTATTAAACGGGCTTCGCACTGAAAGGCATCTGTTTTGCCGCTCTGATGTAGGTAAAAAGCTTCTTTCATCTGCGGCAGATCCTGTTTTACAACGTGCGACTCCCAGTTGTGGAGCGTTATTTGAAGATCTTTGGTACTCCTATAGCCATTTAAGTGGGCAAACTGCTCATTCACAAAAATATTTTTGTGAGAGAAGTCGATATCCCAGAGTCCCTCATTGGCACCACTAATGGCCAGCTCAAGGCGGCTTTCACTTTCAATAAAGCTGATCTCCACGCGTTTCCGTTTGATGATGACCGACACTAACTGGATAATAATAAAGGTGAAGATAATTAAGATAGTAAATATGATGATCAGTTCCGATCGATGACGTTCAACAAAGGTTTTGGGGCGGTTAATTACTCGGTGATCAGTGGTGAGGTTATCGGTATTAAGCCGGTGGCGATTAAGTTGCATTGCATCAACAATGGCGCTTGACGCAGCATGCAGATGAGGCTCGCTGTTTTGCTTTCTGAGGATGCTATCCATGGCTACAGCGGCCATGCGTCCCTGATCAGCTCCAGTGAGTATTTTTCCGCCAACAATGAGCTTGGGCATCAGAAAATCCCAATTGCTGTAAATGGGGATATCTATATTTTTGAAGAAGAACTGACTTTCACGCATCATCTCATGAGGGATACCGGCTCGATGCGTATACAGGCTCAATAGATAGATTGCGCGGCGCTGGGTGGGTAGTTCATTAAGTGTTTTTCGCAGTGTGTCAGGCTGCGTGTTATCAATGATGCGATAGCCATAATTGCGCGTGATATTATTAAAAGCGTCCTTAAATTGAGAAAGAAAAATTTTTCCTGACAGAGTGTTGTCCGAGATGACGATGAGTTCTTCCAGATTGGGTTGCAGTTGTTCAATCATGCTAAGGGTACCACCAATGTCGATTCGCTCGTGAATTATAATATTTTTGCTACTGTCAATGGGGTGCAATTGGTTGTTAGAGGGGCTGTTAATACCACAAAATACGGCCGGCACATCCCCCCATATTTCCTGTCCGTGCTGCATGAAAAAATCAAAAGCGCGATTGTCGGAGCAGATAACACCATCAATGGGGTGATTGTGGTATTTCAGGTAATACTGTTCATAGAGGGTTTGGAAGTAGGCGTCTGAATGAAAGCGTTTACTGTCCATAAACTCACAAAACAAACGCACCGACTCATCTGCGTGGTAATATTGCCTTATTTGCTGGTTAATGTCGGCCGTCCATTGAAAGTTGTTATGGTAGGAGTGGAGCACAACAAGCTCGGTCAGTTTCTCGGCCCGCATAAGGGTACTGAACGGCAGCAAAAACAAGGTGAGTATAGTGGCGATGGCTTGTTTGTGGCGTAAAGTCATTGGTTTTGAGGCTTGGTACTGATAGGCTAAATATACTTAAAGATATTGAATATACTAATGACGCTTTTTAATACTTTTGTAAAAAAAGAATATGGAGTACATAAAGGTTAATGTGCAGTTGAAACCCGCCAATGTGGTGGCGGGTGAACTACTAATAGCGCAGATGGGAGAGATGGGCTTTGATAGTTTTGAAGAGCACGATACAGGCTTTAACGCCTATATTCCCGCAAAAGATTATCAGGCAGAATTATTGGATGCCCTAAGCTGTCCTATTGAGGGTGTGGAGTTTAGTTGTACAAGTGAAGCCATTGCCGATCAGAACTGGAATAAGGTATGGGAAGAGAATTTTTTTCAGCCTATTATAATTGGTGATCAATGTATTATACGAAGTTCCTTTCATGAGGTGGAGCATGCCTGTAAATACGAGATTGTAATTGATCCGCGCATGGCATTTGGCACCGGCCACCACGAGACAACGAGCATGATGGTACAGCATATTCTGGAAAATGATTTTAAGGGACAGCAGGTGCTTGATATGGGCTGCGGTACCGCCATACTGGGCATGCTCTGTGCCATGAAGGGTGCCAAAAGCATTACCGGTATCGACATTGATGAATGGGCCTATAATAATGCACTCGATAATCTGAAGCTGAACGGCATTGATACAATGGAGGTGCTGATGGGAGGCGCTGAGTTATTGACCAATCAAAGCTACGACTGTATCCTGGCCAATATTAACCGTAACATATTACTCAACGATATGGAGGCCTATGCCCGTGTGTTAAAAAACAAGGGAAAAATTTATTTCAGTGGTTTCTACACCGAGGATTTGGCAGTTATTGATGCTGAGGCACGTAAGCATGGTTTAACATTAATATCTCAAAAAACTGATAACAATTGGACGGCGGTTGCGTATATAAAGGCCGAATAAGAGAAGTAATTCACACACATCGCAACAGAAGAACCGCAGTTATATGATAAGACGACTACTCGCCGTAATTTTTTTTATTAGTAGTGTAGGAGAGTTTATAAGCATAGCACAGAGTAATTTCAGTGGTCAGCCGGCTCTGTTTATAGAAGAGGTAGAGGAAGCTTTTAAAGTGGCAGCCGATAAAAAGGCGGCCAAGGAATTTGTGGAGGGGTTCACACTATTCTGGGACAGTCAGGAGGCGGCCCTTCAGCAACGCATTGTTGAAACCTGCGTGCAGATGGCCGGTAAAAAGGCACGTCCTTATCCCGATTACCATACATATCTGAGCACCATCATGGCCTTTATTAACCAAGGGCATGATAAGGGCAGCTTTGATCAGTGGCATGCTGCTGTTAACGATTTGCTTAACGAGCGGCGTTTCGCACTGCGACACCTCAAGGCTTTTCTGCTGGTGAGCAAGAATATGGTGGAGCAAAAGGCGGTGTACACCACGCCTGCTCTGACATGGTATGCTCGTTCGGCCGATTGTCGCTATGAGTATCACGAGGGGGTGCTAAAGCTACTGGTGGGTACAGGTGATCTCGTGTGTGTGTCTAAAAACGATAGTATTGTTATTCATAACACCTCTGGGGTTTTATATCCGCTGGAGGAGAAATGGCAGGGCCGGCAGGGACGTGTAACCTGGGTACGTTCCGGCTTTGAGGCAAATATGGTATATGCCACTTTTAGTGATTATGAAATTAAAATGGACCGACCTGTTCTGGAAGTGGACAGTGTGGAGTTTTATAACCGTCATTATTTCGATTATCCGCTGATAGGTAAGCTTGAGCATAAGGTAATGCAGATTAGCTCGCCCGAGTCCACCATATATCCCAAGTTCATAACCACACAGCAGCGATTCACCATTGAGCAGATACATCCTAATATCGACTACGAAGGAGGCTTTGCACAAAATGGAGCCAAGTTTTTGGGTGCCGGCACACAGGAGAATCCGGCTACCATTACAATATCGCGCAACGATACCACTTTTATCACCGCCAGTTCCTTGTATTTCTCACTGCGCAAAGATCAGATATTTAGTAATGATACGGAGGTGAATATTGTAATGGATCGGGGCTTTATCTATCATCCGGGACTTATTTTTAAGTACATGGCCGAGCTGGGCGAGGTGCACCTGATACGAAACGGCGAAGGTCTGGCGCGCAGTCCTTATTTCAACACCTTTCATAATGTGAGTATGGATGTGGAGCTGATTCGCTGGAAGGTGGGTGAGCAGTTCATGGATTTGCGTATGCTTACCGGTGCGGCTCAGAATCAGGCTTTCTTTGAGTCACTCAGTTATTTTCGGGAAGATTTTTATAATCAGCTGCAGGGCATGGATGCCATTCACCCATTGCAGGGTCTGAAGAATTGCAGTAAGCACTATCGCGATGAGCCTTTTACGGCAGCTGAGTATGCTAAGTTTATGGGTTTCCCTGAGAGTCCGGTGCGTCAGCAGTTAATACAGTTGTCGTTTTTTGGTTTTATCGGCTATAATGTCAATACCGATGAGGTAACCATCCGTCAGCGTTTGCGTGACTATCTCGATTTTCGCATGGGCAACAAGGATTATGATGTGATTCGCTTTACCTCACTTACCGACAGCGAGAGTAAGAACGCACGGCTCGATCTGATGAATTTCGACCTGAATCTGCAAGGGGTAGAGACTATTTCTATTTGTGATCACCAGAACGTGGTTTTCTTTCCGCGTAACCGGGAAATCATCTTAAAAGAAAACCGAAACTTTGTTTTTAATGGTACTATTAATGCCGGTATGCTGAAGCTGGCAGGCGATGGATTTAAGTTTCTGTACGATGATTTTCGGATCGATATGAGTAACATCGACTCCTTGACCATGAAGGTGCAGTCGGGCGAGGTCGATTACTTTGGTATGCCGCTATTGAAAGATGTGAATAATACCATTTCGCAGTTATCGGGTTACCTTCAGATTGATGAGCCTGATAATAAATCGGGTATCCGAAGCAACCCGCATTTTCCCATTATCCATAGTGAGATTGCTTCGTATGTATACTTCGATGATCCGTCTATTCAGGGTGGCGCCTATCATAAGGATGAGTTTTTCTTTACGCTCGATCCTTTTGAGATGGATAGCATCAACACCCTTAAACGTACCAACTTTAACTTTAGCGGTGCGCTGGAATCCAATATTTTTCCTACTTTTCGTGAGAACCTGACCATTCGACCGGATTATTCACTGGGCTTCAAGCGGGAGACGCCGGGCGAGGGCTATCCCGTGTATGGTGGCAAGGCTCAGTTTACCAGTGTAATTGATTTGAGCAACCAAGGACTGAAGGGTAATGGTGAGCTCGATTACCTTACTTCAACATCTTTCTCCGAAGATTTTACGTTCTTGCCCGATAGGGTGAAAGGACAGGTTTATGATTTTACGGTGGATAAGCAGCTGGATAATCCGCCTTTCCCCGATGTGAAATCACAGTTTGTATATGTGGACTACCTGCCTCACGATGATGAGCTGTTGGCCACCAGTCAGGAAGAGAATTTCACCATGTATAACCAGGAGGCACAGTTGCAAGGAAAGGTTAAGATAACGCCCTATGGCATGACCGGAGGGGGTACCTTTTTTATGCGCAGTGCCAATGTAAAGTCACAGGACTTTGACTTTGGCGACCATGCTATACTGGCCGATTCATCGGACTTTAACCTATCGGGTGCCGAGGTGGAAGGCGTTAGTTTCTCCACCACCAACCTGATTTCGAGTATTGATTTTGAGACACGTCAGGGTACCTTTAAATCGCGCAGTGGCGGTAGTCGTGTGGAATTTACCGAAAACCGTTATGTATCTTACATCAGTGAGTTTTCATGGGACATGGATAAAAACGACATCTACATGGGAGCGCGTGGATCAAAGGGTAACCGTTTTGTAAGTACCCATCGCCGTCAGGATTCGTTGGCCTTTTATGTGCCTATGGCACGCTACGATGTGGAGTCGAAAACCATCTTTGCCGAGGAGGTGAAAAATATAGAGGCCGGTGATGCCAACCTGATACTGAGCAATGGCTTGGTGACCATACGCGAAGATGCCGAGCTGGATCCTTTGGACAGTGTACGCATTGTGCTGGATAAGGACTCGTTGGTGCACCATACTCTGTACGATGCCCGCGTGTTTGTTACCGGCCGTTACGAGTATAAGGCCAACGGTAAATACGATTATTTGAATGGTGATGGTAAGAAGCTGACACTGAATATGCACAATATTGAGTATGGTAAGGAGGAGATGACCGTAGCCCAGACAAAGATAGCGCCGGGCGATTTGTTTACCTTCGACTCACATTTTGCCTATCAGGGTGATGCGACCCTTAGGGCCAGCGATCAGTTGCTGACTTTTAGCGGAGGTGCTCAAATGTTGCACCGTTGCTCCAAGGGGCCACAGACTTATATTCGTTTCGATGCACCCATCGACCCTAAGGATGTTAAGATTCCTATTGGTGAAGAGCTTCAGAATTTTGAGTACGAAAATATCTACAAAGATTTTTTCATTACTAAGGATAGTTCTCATGTGTATTCATCTTTTGTGGAAGATCGGAAAGACTATAGCGATGTACCCATGATAAATGCAGCCGGTTACTTGGTTTATAACGATGAGGAGAAGGCTTTTGACATTGCCTCAGAAGAGAAGCTGGCCAATCCGGATACAACCGGGGCTTTAATGCGATTCTCCGAAGCCGCTTGTAACATACAGGGTCATGGTAATATTGAGCTGGGCATCGACCTGGATCAGGTGAAGACACGCAGCAGTGGCACCATCATTCATAATCGTGATGATAATAAAATTGTGTTATCTACCATGATGGGCATCGACTTCTTCCTTAACGATGAAGCCTTGGATGTGCTTTACCGTTCAGTAATTTCCTCATCAGCCAAAACATCTGGTTTGAGTAAGGAGGTATTTACCCGGCGATTGGCCGAGTGGATTGGAACAAAAAAGGCTGTTAAGGCCGCAGAAGAACGGGGTGCCACCGGCGCAGGACAGGCCTTGCCCAATAGTTATCAGCCCATGCTGCTGTTCAGCGGTATTGATTTTGTGTGGGACACAGGCGAGCGCTCCTTTATTGCCAACGGAAAGGCTGATTTGGCTTACCTAAAACAGTTTGTAGCTAATAAAGAAGTGAGTGTGATGGCTGAGATCACACGCAAACGAAGCGGTAATTCTCTGGAGATGTACCTGGAGTTTGATGAGCAGACATGGGTGTATTTTGTATATAAAAACAGCATGATGCAAACCCTGTGCTCCAACCCTGAATACAATACCATTATTAAAGAGCTGGATGCCGATGATCGTAAGCAGAAAGTTGGTTTGGGCGAGAAGGGTTATACCTTTATTATGGCACCCGAGAGTAAGAAAAAGAAGTTTGTGGCTCGTTTTAAAGGGCTTGGTGTTGTTGGCGCGTCTGATGATGATATGGAGCAAGAGAAAGACTTGGATGAAACAGCCGGTCAGGAAGAGTCCGTGTCGACAGATAAAGTGCAGGAGTAATCTAATGAGATGTGCATAATCAGTATAGAAGCCGGTGCTTAAGGTCATCCTGGTAACGAACTCTTACAGATACAAAATAGAAAACCCCGATTGTGGCCATGAAGCCGTAAATCGGGGTTTTTATATTCTAAGTAGAGTCTTAAATTCTTTCTCTTCTGAACTTTAGTGGCAGAATAGGAGAGAAAGAATTTTTAATTGATGAGTAATCTTAGATAAAGTCAAGCACTTCAATCTGGAATATCAGTATGCTGTTGGATGGTATTTTTACTTCGCCTTTATCGTCGTAACGGGTGCTGCTGCCATAGCACTGCTGCGAGGGACAGTATAATACAGCTTTGCTGCCTTTTTTTAGTTTGGGCAGTCCGTTACGCCAGGCTTCAATAAGCCGCTGAAATGGAGCGCGATCCAGTTCACCTTCTTCAAATACTTTACCGCTTTCGAGGATGGTGCCGGTGTACTTAATGTCAACATAGGCGTGCTCATGTATGTTATCGCCTTCGCCTTCTTTCAAGATTTGGTAGTACAGACCCGAATCATCGTGTTGAGCATCAATGCTATTGTCACGTAGGTAGGCAGCTATTATGTCCTCATCAATATCATCCTGGTCGCGATCCATTTTTACCTTAAAAATAACCACTGAATTGGGCGGTATGCCATTGCCTCCTCCGGCACCAAAGGCCAGTGCCGATGGCATGTACAGGTCTATTTCCCCCTCTCGGTTAACCTGAGGCAAGCCAATCTGGAAACCAAAAAGCAGACCGGATAGGTACCCTGTAATATTGTTACCTTCGGTATCAATAACCGGCTCATCTTTCGTCGTCAGGTACATTTTGTACGAGAAGGTTACCTTCTCATCCTCCGACGGATTGTCACCAATGGGCGTTCCGGTGCCCGGATCAATAATTTTATAGTAAAGACCCGAAGCATGTCGCTCGGCATCGATATTATGCGTACTCAGGTATTCGCTGATGATCTGCTCATCAATGGCGGTATAATCCACATACTCATCTTTCAAGCAAGCTGCCAGCAAGGGCAGTAGCAAAACTAATAAAGCTAGCTTTCTCATTCTTCTTTTTTTATTCAAAATCGATTACTTTAATTTCAAAGATTAGTACTGTGTTGGGCGGTATACTGCCAGCTCCTTTACTACCATAGGCCAGGCCTGAGGGACAGTAGAAAGTGGCTTCTCCACCTTTCTTAAGCAGGGGAATGCCTATTTGCCAAGCCGTTATAAGTCGCGATAAGGGATAGTAGTCAAGCCGGCCTTGGTCAAATACTTTTCCGTCAAGGAATTTGCCGGTGTAGGATGCTAATACCTTGGCTCCGGGCGGTACCTTGTAACCACTGCCTTCTGATTTAATGTGGTAAAACAAACCCGATGGGTGTTCTTCGGCCGGCAAGTCATTCTGCTGCAAGTATTCTTGTATAATTTCTTTGTCGATGGCCGCGTAATCTACATTGTCATCATCTTTACTGCACGCGCTAAATAGCAGCAAAAGAAGGCTCAACATCATTATATTCTTCATACGTTCAGATTTAATAAGCGCAGGTAGTCCTGCAATTCCATTGTTAGATAGTGTTTATTGATAAAGGTTGCTTGTGATTGATCAATTCTTTTTAAATATGTAGTTTAGGGGTTTAACCATCAATTGATAGCCCCATGAAATATTGTTTTCTATTATTTCTTGCTTTCTTTCAGCTAATGCCGGCAAGGGCGCAAATTAAGGATAGTTTTCCTGTTTATCAGGGCTATACCGAGTATGAGGTGGAGGGCTTTGAGGTGCTGATGGGCAAAGATGCTTTTTCCCTCGCCCTTAACTATGCCTATATCACTCATTGTAATCAGAACTACAGTGCCAAGTATCTCCATCTGCCTGTTATTTTGGTTAATGGTAAATCATTTGATCCGGATAAATTAAAGGATATTGCCATAAAAGATATTATCAGTCACCGCTTTGTGCAGGGAAACGATGGTGTGGCCATACTATATGGCACTAAGGGCATTCATTTTGGAGTGTTACAGATTGAAACCAAAGGTAAAATGGAGTAGAGCGCATGGCGGATGTTTCATAAAAAAGGTCACTCAAACGAGTAACCTTTTTTCTTTCAAGTCATCATCTACAGACTAATTCTTCTTATCCAAAATAGCCTCTATCTCATCCATAATGCCATTCATAGCTTCAATGGCTTTGTCGAAGGGTTCTGAGGAAGTCATATCCACGCCTGCCTTTTTTAATAATTCGATGGGGTAGTCAGAGCCACCGGCCGAAATGAATTCGATATAGCGCTTAGTGGCTGCTTTATCACCTGCCAGTACCTTGGCCGCCAAAGCTTGTGATGCCACAAATGAAGTGCTGTACTGATACACATAGAAGTTCATATAAAAGTGGGGGATGGCTGCCCATTCGGCGGCTATATTATCTTCCACTTTGCAAATGCCCTTTTCGTGTCCGTAGTATTTGCGGGTGATGTCGCCATACATCTGCGTTAATACCTTGCCGGTAAGCGGTGTTCCTTTTTCTGCGGCCTCGTTTATGGCCAGCTCAAACTCAGCAAACTGGGTCTGACGGAACAGCGTGCCTTTGAAACCATCCAGCATGCTCATGAGCAGCGAAAGGCGCAAATCATCGTCCTTTAGTTTCTTTTGCATCATATCGTTCAGCAGTACCTCGTTGAAGGTGGAAGCCACCTCGGCCACAAAAGTTGCGTAATCGGCCGTGGCAAAAGGTTGTGTTTTGTTGGAGTAATAGCTGTGCATGGTATGTCCCAGTTCGTGTGTTAAGGTGCTTACCTCGTTATACTGTCCGGTGTAATTCATCAGTATGTAGGGGTGCACATCGTAGGCCGACCCGCTGGAATAGGCACCGCTGCGCTTACCGGGGGTGGGATACACATCAATCCATCGATTGTCAAAGGCCTTTTCTACCACGTCAATGTATTCCTTTCCGAGTGGTTTTAAAGATTTCACAATTAGTTCGCGGGCTTCTTCGTAGTCGTATTTCAGCTCCACGCCTTTCACAGTGGGGGCATACACATCGGAGTAAAGCAGTTGATCAACACCCAGCATGCGCTTTTTCAGCGACAGATAGCGATGGAAAGTGCCCAGGTTGTTATTTACGTTTTCTACTAATGAGTGGTATACCTCAAGTGGTATGTTATTGGGTTTCATGGATGCTTCCAGTGCTGAGGCATAGTGGCGCGACTTGGCTCTGAACACATTTACTTTCACTTGGCCGTTGAGCATCTCACCCAGCGTACCCTCAAATTTCAGAAAGTTATCCCAGTAAGCTTTGGTGGCCTCCTGACGCAATGAGCGGTCGGCTGAAGCACGCGCTACGCTAAAAGTAGCCGGTGTCAGCTCCTTTTCTTCTCCATCGATTAGTAAACGAGCGCGGGGCATTTCGGCATTGGTAAATACGCTGTAGGTGGCATTGGCGGTGCCTGTAATCATGCCTGTCTTGGCCATAATGGCCTCTTCCACAGCGGACAGGGTGTGCTGCTTCATGCGATATACTTCCATCAACTGCATTTGATAGGTTTTTAGCTTCGGCTCTTCTTCGATGAAACGCTTCATAGTAGCCTCGGGTATCGCCGCCAGCTCAGGCCCCACAAAAGAGGCCTGTTGACCGTACTCAACAAAAACCTGACGTATGGTTTTTACCCGTGCTGTGTTGTCAGCATCACGCAGGTCCACGTCTGACTTTAAAGAGGCATAGGTGTATAATTGGTATCCTTTCTTCATCAGGGCTTCGGAGTACTGCATGTAGTCAAGCAGTGCGGCTGCAGAGCTCCCCAGCTTACCCTGAAAGTCTTTAACCTTGGTCATTTCTTTCACCAGGGCATCCTTGGCATCGGTCCAGGCTGCATCACTTGTATACAGATCCTTAAAGTTCCATTTGTATTGCTCATCTATCTCAGAGCGTTCCTTCTGTGCAAAAGAAACGGTGGCTGTCAGCAGCATTAACAGCACCGGCAGCACTTGTTTTGTTATTTGCTTCATCATTTATCTTCTGTTTATATGATTTTTTCGACTACAAAATAAGTAAAATAATGGTTTTCGATAGGGGAAAAAGAGTGGGATAGATGTCCTTTAACTGACAAGGTGATTTATCAACCATTAAACTAACATATTATGCAAGCAACACAACAGAGTTTTCGACCTAAGGCACACTTCTTTCTGCTTCTGCTGATGGCAATGCTCACCACCTCTTTAATGGCCAACGAATTGGTTAAAAAAGAGAAATGGGTGTTTGAAGAAGGCAACTATAAGGAGTTTAAAGGAAAAGTGGTGGCCGCAGATAGTGGCGATGAGCTGGTTTTTGCCAACGTAAGCATTGAAGGTACTAATATTGCCACTGTTACCAATTCGGAAGGGTATTTTGCACTGAAAGTACCCAACGTAATGCTGACCAAGAGTGTTACCTTTTCATACATTGGTTATAAAAAATTGACCCTGCCGGTTTCGGATTTGAAGGCGGATAAGAATAAGATCAAGCTAGAGGTTCTCAGTGTGTCGCTGAGTGCTATCACTGTGTTTCCCAAAGATCCCAACTTGTTGATTGAAGCGGTACTGAATCACCGTAAGGATAATTACTCGCAGGATCAGAATCTGATGACGGCCTTTTATCGCGAAACCATTAAGAAAGGGCGCAGCTACGCCTCGCTTACCGAGGCTGTGGTGGAGGTGTATAAGCATCCTTACACAAGTCAGCGTGATGATGCCGTTAAGCTTATGAAGGGACGTAAAAGCGTGGACTTTGATAAGTTGGACACCGTGATGTTTAAACTGCAGGGCGGTCCTTATTCAACCCTGATGTTAGATATTATGAAGAGCCCTTACATGATATTGCGTTATGATCAATTGGATTTGTATGATTTTGAGATTGCCAATATCACCCGTCAGGACGACCGTATTTTGTATATTTTAAGTTTCAAACAGAAGGAATGGGTTCCTGAACCTTTGTTCTACGGCAGTCTTTATATCGATTCGGAAACCATGGCCATTGTTAGTGCCTCCTACAATGTGAATACTGAGGATAAAAAGGCTGTTGCCGATTTATTTATTAAGCGTAAGCCCACAGGTGCCGAGGTGTATCCTACCCATGCCACTTACCTGGTAACCTACCGTGAGAAGGGCGGCAGATGGATGTATGCCTATTCGCGCGGCGAGATTACTTTTAAGGTTAACTGGAAGCGACGTTTGTTTAATACCAATTATCATACGGGTATTGAGATGGCCGTAACCGATTGGGAGAAGACCAATGAAAAGACCTTTAAAGGAGCAGAGCGCTTGAAACGTAACATTGTGATGAGTGATACTGAGATGGGATTTGCTGATGCTGATTTTTGGGGAGCCTATAACGTAATTGAGCCTGAAAAATCAATCGAATCAGCGATTAAAAAAATTCAAAAGAACCTGGATAAGTTACACGATTAAGTCATTCTTTTAGGCAAGCTTTAGCCTGCGTTGGGAAAGTAAAATGCCAAGGTTGAAAGTTGTAGCATTCATATGTCAACAACTTTAAACCTTGGCACTTTTTTATCTTTGCGCACCTTAGTGCGTTTTATACTCTTTAAGCGAAGCCTTTAGATCCTTTTTCTTTTTGTTGGAAGGCAATGGCACGATTCAGTCGTTTTAATTCACGCATCAGAAATAAACCGGTTATCAGGGCTGATACCGTGTCTGCAATGGGACTGGCCAGCCATACACCATCCAGGCCAATGTGCTTGGGTAATATTATCAGCACAGGAATCAGTACAATTACCTGACGCAGCAATGATATGAGGGCAGCCAGTCCGGCTTTCCCCGTTGATTGAAAATAGTTACCCGTAATAATCTGGAAGCCCACCAGTGGCAGTGCCATCACAAAGATGCGTAGCCCCCGCGTACCAATGTTCAGCAGTTCGCGGCTGTCGCTGTTAAAAGCCCTGATAATGCTGCGAGGAAAAAGCTCACTGACTGTAAAACCCAAAAGTGACACAATGGTGGCTAGTATCAGACTGATGACCAGCGTTTGTTTCACGCGGCTGTAATCTTTGGCACCGTAATTAAAACCAATGATGGGCTGTGCCGCCATATTAATGGCAATATTGGTCATTACCAATAGCATGGCCACACTCATAATAACGCCCATGGCACCAACGGCCAGGTCGCCCCCGTATTTCACCAGCTGCACGTTGAAAGTACCGAACACCAGGCTTGAAGCCAGCTGCATGGAGAAGGGGGCAAAACCAATGGTGATGATGTACCATATAATGTCGGTCTGAAGCCTGAAATTACGCACCCGCAGGCGAATGACCGAACGGCGGCTTCTGAAATGTGCTATAACCCACAGCATTAAAACAAACTGCGACAGGATGGTGGCATAGGCGGCTCCGGCAACACCCATGTCCAATACAAAAATAAAGATGGGATCCAAAATCAGGTTGAGTCCTGCACTGATTAGCATGGATATCATGGCCACCCGGGCGCTGCCTTCTGAGCGTATCAGGTTGTTCAGTGAATAACCTACAATATTAAAAATAGCTCCAAAAAGAATGATGTTGAGGTATTCGTTGGCGTAGTCAAAGGTTTGGTCATTAACACCAAAAAACTCAAGGAGCGGATCCTTTATCGCAAAGCCGATGCCCATAATCATCAGTGCCACAATAATCATCAGCACAAAAGAATTGCCCAGCACTTTCTCGGCCCTGTCGAAATCCTTTTTACCCAAGTTGAGCGATACGCGCACTCCGGCGCCCATGCCAATGAGCATGCCGAATGCCATCATAATGACCATGATGGGAAAGATGGCGCTCAGCCCAGATAGTGCCATGGCACCCACACCATGGCCGATAAAGATGCGATCGACAATGTTATAGAGTGAGTTAATGATGACTCCGGCAAAAGCCGGTAGGAAATACCGCCACAGCAGCCTTGGAATATTTTCAAACTCCAGCGCCCTAACATTTTGTGCCAGCTTTGACATGTTGGTTGTTTCAATGGTAAACAACAAAAGTATAAAAAGGTGGTGATTCAGTAGGGTTTTTAATGTTATTTGTCCGTTTTTATTTACTAATTTGCTTTACCAAACATTTTTTAACTGTATGAAGATAAAACTGATCGGACTGCTCGTACTGTTAAGTGCACTGGCGCATGGTCAGGATGCGCATTACTGGACCGAACAATATGGAACCAACTCAATGCTGCTGAGTAACTCGGTGTCGGGTAGTGTTGAAGATTTAGGTGCTGTGTTTTACAATCCGGCGCGTTTGAGTCTGATCGAAGACAATGCTTTTATCATCAGTGGTAAGGTGTATCAGCTAAGTACTTTCTCCTTTAAAACACAGTCCGACGACCAGCGCACCTCGCCAGGTAGTCAGTCTGACTTTGGCGGTGCGCCCAGTTTGCTGGCCGGTACCTACCGTATAAAGGGCTGGGACAAACATGCCTTTGCCTATTCTTTTCTGGGGCGGCGGCGCATGGATGTGAACATAGACGAGAGTAACAGTTCGTATAGCGATATCTTTCCAAGCATACCCGGCGATGAGTATTTCAGTGGTGATGTGTATCTCCGAAAGAAATTTAATGAAGAGTGGCTGGGGCTGAGTTGGTCTTATTCACCCAATAAGCGGTTTAGTCTGGGTGTCAGTAATTTTGTGACCATTAGAAAGCAAAGTGCCACCGATGAGACCCAGATGTATGCCTACACCGCTTCGGAGGATGTGGAGAGTTTCCGAAATAATAGCCAGTATAATTATTCACATACCGGAATGCTGTGGAAAATAGGATTGGCGTGGGACTATGACCCCATCACCTGGGGAATTACCATCACTACCCCTTCTGTTTCCATAAAAGGAAAAGGCTCTTTTACCTATGATTATGTGTACACCGGCATTAGCTCGCTTGAGCCTGTTTATGAGCGGGACAGGCAAAATGATTTAGATATGCGTCTTAAAACACCTCTTTCGGTGGCAGCCGGTGTGGGTTATACTATCCCAAAAGGATCGCTGCATGCCAGTGTGGAATACTTTGGTGGCCTTGATGAATATACCATGATGAATGGTGAGCCATTCTATGGTCAGAGTTCAGGCAATGCGTATCAGTCTTTTCTGGTGGATAAACTTAATCCGGTATTTAATGTGGGAGTAGGATATAATTTCGTGTTCAGTGAGGCTCTGTACGGATATGTCAGCTACTCAACAGATTACTCAGCAGCAGTTGTAGGTAGCAGTACGCAGAGTGCCTTCAGGGAAAAAACATATGCCTCCACTTTTAACTCTAATATTCAGCATTTTGGTGCCGGGATGGTGGTGCATTTCAAGCGTGCTGAAATCACCTTTGGCGGTACTTTGGCCACCACCAAGTATCGGATAGATAGAGCCCTGGGCTTTCCAGAGGGCGATAGCTCCGGTATTCTCGATCCGGATGCCTATACCGATGTGCGATGGAATCGCTGGCGATTTATAGTGGGTATCTCCATTCCTTTTCTCGATGATTTTACCAAAAAGTGGGAGGATAAGTTGCTGAACAGCGGTGACTAGTAGTACGTTCATATAAATTTCATTGCATCACTTATAGGATGACTGAATACATAACCAATAACTTAGTCATCCGATAAGTCACATGTTATTTATTGATCCTTCTACTAGGATTGGGCTTATCTTTCTATTGAGGCATTCAGTTGGGATAGTATCTTTTTTGCCCGGTTGGCTTCTCCTTTGCTGGCGTAGGGCAGTAGTCCGGTTAAAACAGCTTTAAGTTCGGGTATCAGCTCAGGATAGTGGGCGCACAGACCATAGAGTATCTGCATACAGTGTGCCTTAACGGCAATGGGTGTTTCAGCGGTTTGCAGCCATTGGAAGCAGCAGTCCAGTAGCCTGCCATCGGCTAGTTTGCTCAGGTCGTATTGGGCAAGGATACGTAGGTAATGGCGTTTAATACTCTCGTTCGTTAGTCTGGGGCAGCGCTCAATAATGACTTCCAGGTAATTGCGCAAGCTGTCCCTATTGATGTCGTGGATGGTATCCAACAGGTAGGCTGAGCGCCAGGCAATGCGATGCGTAGGATGCTCATTCAATTCAAACAATAACTGAATATCATGGGGTGACTGGTGAAATTCGTGTGCCAGGTCTTTAAAAGCAGCACCGGGCCATCCGCCACTTATCATGTTTATTATTTCCTCTTTTCGGCTGCCCATGGTAATTTAATTTTACCGGCAAAGATAAGGTATATTTAGCCTGGATAAGCCAGAAAAGGATTGAGAATTGTTTGGATATTGATGCTACGCGCTCAAAGCAGATTAATCATCTTCATATAAGTATGACGTCTCTCTAGTAAGTGGGTCATTGACATAAACCCTTCCCCTCCGGAATGATAGGTGGGGAGGTTTATGCAAGCATAAATGCGTTTGTTTCTACTTTAGCTTAGTAAAATGCTCGTTATAATAGGCATTGAGTGATTTATGAAAGCTAAAACAGAGTACGATCAACAGCATAGCAAATGGGAGGCCTGTTAAAATTGATGCCGTCTGTAAGGCCGTTAAACCGCCACCAACAATAAGTATGGCCGCTACGATGCCTTCCATAGATGCCCAAAATACCTTTTGACCAACGGGGGCATCGTGCCTACCACCGGATGTAAGTGTGTCAACTACCATCGATCCGGAATCTGAGGAGGTGATAAAGAAGCTGATAACCAGTAGGATGGCCAGAAAGGATGATGCGTTGGCTATGGGATACTGTTCCAGTAATTTATAAATGGCAGTGGCTACGTTTTCGTTGACTGCCTCGGTGACAAGATGGCTTCCCATTAGTTCCTGATAGATGGCACTACCACCAAATACCGACATCCAAAAGAATGAAAGGATGGTGGGCACCAGCAACACGCCGAAAACAAACTCTTTTATGGTGCGCCCTTTGGAGATGCGGGCTATAAAGAGACCTACAAAAGGCGACCAGGCAATCCACCAGGCCCAGTAAAATACTGACCATGAGCTCTGCCAGTGTTTTGTGTCATTAACACCGGAGTAGGTTTCTGTCCAGAAACTGAGTTCAAAGAACTCACTAATGTAATGACCTACATTTTGCACAAAGGATTTGAATACAAATACGGTTGGCCCAACAATAATCATAAAAATGAGTAATCCCACTGCCAATCGCATGTTCCACTCGCTTAGGCGTCTCACACCTTTATCCAGTCCGAGAACTAACGATAGGGTAGCAACAGCAGTAATAAGTATGATAAGTATAATTTGTGTATTGGTGCTGATGGCAATACCAAATAGATGATCTAACCCGGCATTGACTTGCTGAACTCCTAAGCCTAAGGTTGTGGCCAAACCAAAAATGGTAGCGATTACTGAAATAATATCAATGGCATCGCCAATCGGTCCGTATATCTTATCGCCAAGGAGAGGGTGAAACACCGAGCGGATGGTTAGGGGGAGCTTACGGTTAAATGTAAAAAATGCCAATGCCAAGCCTACTATGGCATATAGTCCCCAAACATGCAGACCATAGTGCAGAAAAGTTATGCCCATGGCTGATTTGGCAGCCTCTACCTGATCGGCATTATCGATCAGAGGATTACTGTTAAAGTGCAAAACGGGTTCTGCCACACTCCAGAAAAGTAAGCCAATACCCATGCCGGCGCTGAAAAGCATCGAATACCATCCTTTTGTTGAAAATTCAGGTTGTGCATCTTTGCCTCCCAGCCGTATTTTTCCAAATTTGCTTAAGCCAATATAAACAGCGAATAGTAGTAAAACATTTATTACCAGTATGAAGAACCAGCCGGTGTTATTGGCCACTGCTGTTTGAATTTGTGAAAAGTATTGCTCCATAGGGTCGCCAATCCATAGGGTTGTAACGACTAATGCAGCAATTATTAGTAAGGAGATAATAAAGACGGGACCGTTGGCTTTGATACCCAAAAAAGTTCGCTTGTCGCTTCTTTTATACTTTTGTTTCATCAATTGTTTTTTGGTTGTTTCCCTCTTATTTAGTTTGATTCATAATCTCTTATTGTGCTAGCTTGGTGTGAGTTAGTGCAATATGATTCCTCACGACCCATGTGCTGATTGGTCGTGTTTAGTTTTGATCGATGTTTGTAGAATCTGGTGAAATAAGTGGTATGCTTTTCCTATTTAGGGGCGCAAATATAAAAGATACATGCGGAAATGGCAAATAGTTTCTATGCGAACTTTTGTTTCTTTTAATCAATTAATTAACGAAATGTAATTTTCTTAGTTGCCTATCTAGCTGACTGTCAATCTAATGTGTTTGATTGAATGTGCCGGCGGGGAAAGTGCGCCTGGAGGTACAAATTATAGCTTCTGTCATATCTTTTGAGTGGTTAGCAATGATTCAGGGAGGAGGTAGTGGTATTACGCAGGCCATCGGTCACTTTCAAACCAACGAGCAATCCGGGCATGGCACATACTCTGTTTTACACTCATTTTAATCTGGATAAATGCGTTTTTAATATAAAAAAGAGCAAGCCCGTAAGGACCTGCTCTTCTTCCAACTGGTAGTAAGTTCTGAAAGATCTGTTTAATTAAGCATTTGCGGCACCGTTCTCTATAAGCATCTTACGCTAGAGAATCGTTCCCTAAAACTTACTGAACACTCCACTCGTGTATTTTATCTGCACTCATCAACGATAATTTGCTGTAAAGAAGAAACCTGCCGGAAAATTCGTGTAGTCTTTAAAATCATACACCAATTCGGGTGTTTCACCATCAAAGTTAAAGACCGTAATGTTGTTAATCAGGTAATCCGATCCGTAGCCTTTCATCGTATTGAAATACACTTCACCTGTTAGTGGGTGTACACCCAGATTGTTATAGACAATACCAGCGTTCTCTATATGGTCACTCACATTGGTCATCACGGCTGTTTCATTCGTACTGAGGAGGTGACGGCAGATTTTTGTGCTTGTGTTAAAATAAACCGTATCACCTTTGGCACTAATAGCCGGGCTCACGCCCCATCCGGCGCTGATATTGAAGTCAGCTACTTCATTTTGCTTCATGATGGTATGATCCGTTGCATTTACCTTTAAGATATAAGAAGGAGTGCCGCTGCAGGAAATCAATAAATTATCATCGGTCGAGCGTACCAGACCTGAGATGTTGCCGGGAAGAGTCACTTCTGATTGAAGTGTACCCTCTTGTAAAACCAGCATTTTTGTACCGGCAGAAACGAAAACCTGCTCATTTACAACCGCCATTCGGTTCTTTTTAGCCCCACTTGTTCCTTCAATAAATGTTAATGCTCTTGTGTCAAGATTCAGAGCGTAAACACCCGCATTATCACGTATATAGGCCGTATTTCCAATCACGGCAACATGAGAGGGCCAACTGAGCTCTGCCAGATCATCATTAGAGTAGGCAGTTTCTTTTTCAAGGGTTTCAGCATTGGCCACCACCAACATTCCATCACCGTTCAGACGATCGCCATTTTGAGCGAGTATGTAAATTTTATTATCAGCTATAAACAAGTCTTGAGTCGAGTTGCCCAGTTCTGATCCGTTAACCTTTTGGTAAACACTGTCGGTAGCAACTCCTTTCGGGCTTATAAAAATAAGTGTTCCGTTTTCACTGGTCATGTTGCCCTCGTTTAGTACAAAGGTACCATCGCGAAACATTCCGAAAACATGCACCGTTAGGCTGGTAGTTTGTTTGCCACCTGCATTCTCGGCCTCCAGGCTGATGTGGTAGTCACCTATGTTTTTCTTCACAAAAAATAAGGTATCGCCCGCCTTGGTTACTTCATCGTTAATTCTCCAGGTGATGGTGGCTTCTGCACTGCTGTTAATGCTAGCTACCAATGCCAGGGTGTCGTTTTGGGCAATTTCTTTCAGCCCATCACTCACACCAATGGTCACCTCTGGTGCATCGGGTAATACGGTATCCTCAGAGCAGGCAAATATGCTCAAGGATAATGCTGTAATGACAAGGAGTTTTAAGTTTTTCATTTCTATTTTTTTTAATTAATGGTTATGATATTCAATGGTTTGTGACGGATGTTATCGCCTAAGGCACTTCTTTTACTAATCAACAGGTAAAATATTGGTTACATAACTGGTTTTACCGGCAATGTTATCAATGAGCTTGGCCTCGCTGCCACTGCAATCGTAAATTAGCAGGTTGTTATTGGTAATGATATTTTCCATATACTCTTGAGCTGTGGCCACATACACATAGTTATTGATGGAATTTACTACTAAGTTGGTTGTTAGGTAGTTGGCGTTCGGTTCGTCCGCGAGGGCATCAACCAGTATTTCCTTGCTGCCATTAGCAAAGGAGAAACGATGTATCCGTGGCTTTTGTCCGGCATGGTAAAACCAATCGCCCGCCAAGGATAAGCCCGATGTATTGTTGTATCCGGGCGAGAAATCGGCCGTTATATTTTTCGAGTCGAGCAAGGTCATCGTTGCGCTGCTTACCTTGTACACCTGGTTATTGTTTTTATTCTGGCGACTGTAGGTGCCTACCCATACTTCACCATTATCACCGGCGATAAGGCCAGCGATCAGGTTGGAGCTTTCAAAGCTCAGGGTTCGGTTCACCTCATCTTTATTTTTAACGAATTCGTAAACCCCGGCATCGGACCAAAAGCCGCCTACGCCCATATAGAGTTTGTCGTCGACCACGGCCATTGATTTACCCGATACTTTGCCTTCTATGGTACCGCCGGCGTTGGCGATGTGGTAGCTGCCTTTTACCAGGGTAAGCTTGCCGGTGGTTGAATCGAAACGAAAAAGGGCTTGTGCATCATTGATGAAGATGTTGTGTTCGTCCAGCACAGCAATATTTGATAATGACATGATGCCGCCCTCATGTTCGGGTCGCATGCCCTCGGGCAGGTCGTACACAAGCTCACTAAGTCTGTAGGCTTTTTCCTTTTTCAGCGTGATGGCATCCACAATAATCAACGCACCATCGCCGGGTTGGCCATCCAGCTGTATAAAGTCGTTGCATAAGATATAAAGCTTATTGCCGTGCAGGTACATATCAATAGCGTCATTACCCAACTCGGTTCCATTGACTTGCTTATAAACATTGGTTTCCACCGATCCGTCGGGGGCAATGTAGGTGAGGGAGCCGTTTTCGACCATGCGGGCACCACCATTCAGTACAAAAACGCCACCGGGACGGGCATAACCCAACTGACTTACATCTTCTTCTTTACTGTTGAGTACCTTATCGTCTGAGCAGCTCAGCAGTAGCACCGAGTTGAGCATCAGAAATAATAAATACTTAATACGTTTCATTAAATTTAGATTTAAGAGATTGTTTTATACTATCTTCCCTTTGCTCCAGAGAGCAAGGGGAAGCACACCGCCTAAGGCAGTGGCATTGGGGGATTCAAGTACTTCGGTTCAGACGTTCCCACTCTATTCTAATGTTCCGGAAAAAATATGCCGGCCGGGAAGTGGGTAAAATCCTTAAACTGATGCAGCGCTTCCGTTGTGCTCTGCTCAAAGTCGAATATCCAGATGTGGTTGGTCGTGTAGAACGGACCTACCCCTTTGATAGTATTGGCATAAATATGTCCGGTAACAGGATGCACGCCCAGCCCGTTGTAAAACTCACGGGCATTACTATCCAGCGTGGAAATATCCAGCAGTTCCTCCTCGTTTTCGGGGGCACCCTCATCGAACGACAGTCGGCAGATGGTGCCTTCCCATGTGTAGTAGATGTTGTTGCCTTGGGCGACAAAAGAGCGGCCCGATGAGCCATTAGCTGGCTTATTGAGGATTGTCTTTCTTAAAACCTCTTCCTGAGTGGCCAAATCATATTTTACAAATAAGTCGGGACCATACTGTGTGCCATGCACCCACAGCTGACCGTTGCCTGCCGCCTGTATGCCTTCCGCACCTTTCCAGTATGCTGGTAGCTTGATGCGATTCACAACAGCTGCCTCCGGGCTGATTTCCCAGACATAGGAATAGACAAAGCCACTTTTGAAAGTGTAAATTTTGCCATCCATCGTCACAAAGGGTTTTTTGGGAGCCCCGCTTGATCCTTCAACTACCGTTAGCTCGCCGCTTTCGCTATTGAGTAACCAAATTTGACCATTGCCTGCATCACCCGAAGCAGTGCCATTATCGCGGATATACACATGCTGTGCATCCAATACGGCAATGTGGCTAGGCCAGGTAAGTTCGGGAAGCTGTTCTTTGGTGAATGCTTTCTCTTTTTTCAGGGTTTGGGCATTAAGGATAATTAGCATGCCATCATTTTCGAAGGTGGTGCCGGCCGGGTTCTCATTGCCATTTTGCGAGATGATGTAGATTTTACCATCGCGACTGACCATGTCCTGAGCTACGTTGCCCAGCTCGGTACCGTTTACGCGTTTGTACACACTGTCGATAACGATGCCCTCGGGGGTGATGTAAATTAATGAACCATTTTCGCTGGTCATGTTTCCCTCGTTTAACACAAAGGTGCCGCGGGCATCGTCGAATGACTTGAGCCAGTATAAGGACAGCTGCTCAGTTATCGGATTGCTGTCTCCATCGGCCATGATATTGAGGGTAAAGGCACCGCCTTGCGCTTCGACTGTTGCCTCGGCTGCGGTAATTTGTATGGTCTGTGTTTCTTCGTCAACGGTGGTTTGCCAGCCGGCCGGTGCGTTTTCAAAAGAAATGCTTTGGGTATTGGCCGCCTCGTATTGCAAGGTGATGGTCTCACCGCATAAGAGTGTGATGGGACTTGTCTCATCGATAGTTGAGGTGATGCTAAACGACACGGGAGCCGGTGTGTCATCATTGTTACAGCTAACAGCCACGAAGCCCAGTAGGGTTATTAGTAAGCCCTGAAATAGTTTTTTGTGCATGATTGCTTATTCTTAGGTGTTTTGTATGAATGCTTAATTTATGGTTTCAATGGTTTGTCCCAACAGATGCAGGTCTTCAGCGCCGGCCACCTCGGTGGATGCCTCTCCCAGCCAGCCATTTTCCTGGTTCACGGCGCTGTATACGCGCACAAAGTCGATGCCCGGCAGGTGCACCTTGTTGCCTTGGTCATCCGTGGCCCACGCAATATCGATGGCCGACTTGTCATCGGTGTTGGGGTAGTTATCGGCATAGCCATAGCCCATGGCATACAGTACAAAATAGTTGCCTTGTCCGCTCTCGTCGATGCCGTTCTGGGGCAGACGTGTGCCCCGCAGGGTGTAGGAATCCCCTTCGATCCAGGCGGGGAAGTAGGGTTGTGTATGAAACATATTCTTGGCTCTATAGCCTGAATTACCTAGGTTATCTTCCCAGCGGATGTAGTTTTCGGCGGGTTGGTCTGTTTCCTGCTGTGGACGGAAGTAGGTGATTTCGTAATCGCGAATCACTTTCATATCATTGCCGGCTTTCAGGCCCAGTGCATACCAGGGCTCATCCCGAACCGATTGGTGGGCACTACCGCCTATCTCGTACCACTCATCCTCGTCAGCTACGCCATTTTGGTTGGCATCATATGCTACCATAATAACACCCGGTTCGCAGCTGCCACCAAAGGGCGCGTTGGGCTCGGGGTTAGAGGCTGCCCCAAAGGCATTGCCTTTTATACGAAAATCGCATACGCCAGGCATATTGGCCACGGTATGGTCGAAACGGAAGGTGACATAGCCACCAAAGCCGCCAAGGTTAACCATAGAAGCCGCCTCGCCAACCAGCAGGGCATTGGTTTTGGCCAGCATGCTTGCCGGCGTGTCGCCTGCTTCGTACTCGGGCATGATGTTCACAAACTGTCCCACACCGGGCAGGTATTCGAGTACCTTGGCTATATAGGGACTAAAAGCTTTGGCTTCCTGCTGAACAATCACTTCGGTATTAAACTCTTCCGTGCTGCCGTTGTGGCTTACTTCCAAGTTTAATGCATAAGTACCCGGTGTGATGGCGATAAAGGCAAGTTCTGCCGTTTCCTGGAGCAGCGAGTCAGCCGGGCTGTTGGGTGTTTGTGTAAGATACCAACGGTAGGTGGCACCCTCATAGTCATGAGCCTGTGGTTGAATGTTGAGCACGCTTGATCGTGTTACCGTGTAACTGTCTTTCAGGCTAATGCCTTTGGGAGTGGGGCTGTCGTCGTTGCTGCAAGCCACCATACTCAAGGCTGCCATGCAGACTAGGAGCCAACTGAATAATAAGTTTTTCTTCATTTTAGTACTTTGTTGTTTAATTAGATTTTATGATGCATTACTCATCGGATGACTATTTTTTCGGTGTCTAAGTAATCCGATGAGTTAGATATGGTTTAAAAGTCGTTCTACACACTACTTATATCTCACTACTCACTACTTGCTAAAAACTACTTCAGCAGTGCAAAATGGGCGGGTATATCGCCGGTGCGTACGCTCCATAGTTTTTCACCTTCGCTGTTGAAGCAATAGAGCAGGCCGGGGGTGACGTAATTACCCGCATCGGTGAGAAAGATATAGCCCGACGCCGGATGCACCATCACACTGTAGGGTATCTCTATCTCCTCCTCCGTTCCGTCGGTGATAAAATTACGGGTGAGGATCTTACGGGTTTGGGTGTTGACAATGGCGTAGGTGATCTCGTTGCTGTAGCTGGTGTAACTCCACGAAACACTGCATACATACAAGGAGTCGCCCACCATGCAGCAACTGCTCACAGGCACATCAAGGGTGTCGGTAACGGCTTGCTTTTGGGCATCGATAAAAAACAAGCGCGATGGGAGCCCCTTGTAATCGCCGCGGGAACTCACCCATAGGTTACCCTGCTGATCCGTTCTAATGCGGTGTAGGTTAGGTGCCACGTCGATGCGTTTCTCCTCGGTAAAGGTTTCTATGTCGATGACCGAGACCGTACGCTCGTAGTTATCGGTATTGCCGGAGCCCATGTAACCGCCCGAGTTGGCCACATAAATTTTACCACCGCTAATGGTCAGCTCATCGGGCTGAAAGCCCACGAGGCATTCATCCACCACCTGAAGGGTAGCCGTATCCACCTTAGCCAGATAGCCGCGCTGCGTGTAGTCAGGGTTAATCTCTACAGGGCCGGCATAAGAAGTAACGTAGGCATAGGCACCATGAAAGCGGATAAAGCGGCAGTTGGGAATCTCAATCTGTCCGATGCGGGTGGCCGTTTGTGCATTCATCACTTCCACCTTGTTCGATACATTGATTACGGCATATAATTTCGACCCGTAAATCTGAATATCGTTGCCTACATCACCCAACTCCTTGGGGACATCGGGGTTTCTTTCGGCATAGATATTCCGCTTGTAGGTACCCGTATCGAAGTCATAGAAATCCAGGGTGGCTTTATTACTTCCCATATTTCCTTCATTCAAGAGGTAAAAGCCTTGATACCCTCCTGTCTCGTCGGGTGGCGTAAGGGCAAGCTCTTCCGATACGAAAAGTTCTACGTCGTCGCGGCAGGCGCTCAGCAGGGCAAATAACAGTATGCACGTGAGGATAATTAGTGATCGGCTCATAATTCGTATGTTAAGGTTAATTTGTAATTGCGTTGGGGCATGGGGTAGTTCAGCACCACCTCGTAGTCCTGGTTAAGCAGGTTATTGACTTCCAGCGCGGCCTTCAGGCTTCCCTTATTCAGGGCTATGGTTTTAAACACCGATACATCGTTGGTGTACCAAGGCTGCTCGTAGTTTTCGGGTATATTGGCCGAGTTATGGTAACGTTCGCCCACGTACACAAAGCTGTAATTTAACTGCCAGCTACGATAGGTGGCTGCAGCAATAAAGGAACCGCTGTGCCAGGGTATATAAGGAATTTGCCCTCCCCAGGTTGTTTCCTCCAGCTCCGGGTTGCGACGATGCGTAAAATCCTGTGCCTTCTGATAGGTGTAGGTGCCTTTCAGGTTGAGCAGTACCTCGTGGGGCAGCTGAAGCGTGGTGGCTGCCACAGCATCCAGTCCGCGTATCTCTACCTTGCCCAGGTTCATCATCATCCAGCGGTACATACCGCTTCCTTTGGGCACGGCCACAATTTTGTTAGTTACTTCATTATAGTAGGCATCCACCTGCACATTCCACTGCTTAAGAATATCCCTGCCCGGGTTTTCGATGTATTTAAACCCCAGGTTATACTGATGGGTGAACTCCGGCTCCAACTTGATATTACCAATGTCAGTGTAGTACAAATCATTGAAAGTAGGCATGCGGAAGATATGCTTGTAAAAGGCCCGGAGCGTCAGGTTGTGATGGGGCAGCGGCTTGTACGACACAAAGATGGCCGGCGTAAGCTCTTCCTTGTTGGGTGCGGCAGCGGTTCCCTGTGCATCATCACCAATATGCTCATTGATAAAAGTACCCAATAGGCTGGCTTGTGCCTTAAACGCCTCCAGGTTGAGCGCCGTAGCCAGGGCTACAAGGGTGGATCGTCGGGTGGGGTAGGCGGTGCCCTGCTGATTCGATTGCAGCCAATTCCACTGCATATCAGCCGAGAGAGATAGCTCCCACCAGTTGGTCAGCGCGTATTTTTGCGCCAGCGAAATATAGCTTTCCTGCTGCCGGAAGGTGTTATCGATGTACATCAGGGTGGTGTCGGGGTTGAGGTAGCGCATCTTATCATTGGCATACTTCAACTTTAGCATCAGGTCGTAGCGCTCGCTGATTCTTTTGCGCCAGCCGCCCTGTACAAAAAAGCTGCTGTCCCACTGACGCTGGGCATTCATCCAGCGGTTATTGACAATGGCACCGGGAATACCCCGCTCCGAATCGTAGTAATAGGCCTTTAGCTCCCAATGGCCGTCGTCCATGCGGCCGTACAAACCACCTTCGAGACGCAGGGCATGGATGTCGCCGTTTTCACGCGTGGCTGTGGTATCGTAGGCAACCTCGCTACTGCCGGGCAATACCCTTTTGTAGCGAAACTTGTATTTACCTGATGAGTAGATATACTCGGTATTGAAGGAGGCGTTTACCTTATCGTTTATCTTACGCTCGTAAAGCACTGAGGGATTGGCCAGATGGAACGAACCTGTGCGAAAGGTGACTTTCACGTGTTCCTTCTCATCCGCTGAAAATTGCGGCCGTCTGAATTTTAGATAGATGGAGCCTGAAGAGCCGTAGTCACGTGCCGGCTGAAAGATATCGCTCTTCTGTCCGTTGTAAAGGGAAATGCTCTCGATGTTATCCATTGAAAACTTACCGAGGTCGATCTGTCCGTTTTGTGCATTGCCCAGCTGAATGCCATCGTAGAATACCCCCATGTGGTTGGTACCCAGGCTGCGCACATTCACGGTTTTCAATCCGCCAATGCCGCCGTAATCCTTTATCTGCACGCCGGCAAAATAGCGGATGGCATCGGCCACCGACAGGCTGTTGAGGGCTTTCAGCTGCTTACCCTGCAGCTGCTGTGCCGGAATGATGGCTTTAGTACTGTTACGCGGTGCTGCGATTTCTACTTCCAGAATATGCTGCATGCTGTCCAGCTTACTTTGCGCATTAATACACAAAGGCAGGCACAGGTAAAGCAGTAATAAGGAAAATGATTTTCTGTTTGTCATTTGTCTTTCCTAAATATTACTACTTTCAGGAAAAGACACGAAGAAGAGTAAAACAAGCCCTTGGAAGAGCTGCTCTATCTCTAAACTTTAATCCCCGAAAGTTTAAAAATTATGTACTTGTTGGCAGGTCTTCTGACTTATTCCGACTTTTAATACCTTCCCGTTAAGATGAGCTTAACAGTGGTGTTTCATTAAAAGCCACAGACCCATAAGGGTCGGAACTTACAGCAGCGGGAACTGTTGCCGATTCTCACGGCATTCCCTTTTAATTCGTAACGGATATATTCCGTTAATGAAACCAAACAGAGCGCAAAAGTATTATTTATTTTGAATACTCAGCGCTTTTTTTCGAAAAATAAAGTAAGCTGAAATTAAGATTGGGGGCGCGGAGTAATGTATCATCTGATCTTAAGTTTTATATGAACAGAGCTGTATAGTATATAAAATACGTGCTCCCCATCCCCGCGCCTTCGGCACGACACTTCCCCTTTTGCTTGGGCAAAAAAGGGAAGAGTGAAGCAAGCATGGAGTTTGTTTGTTAGACTGTTATTGGGAAGTTCTAGCTTTAGCCTTGAATATGTAAAACCTTCTTCCCCATTTTAGGGATGGGTAACGCCGCTAGACGGGGATGGGGGTGTCAGGCCATAAAAAACCCGGACTCCTGAAACCAGGATCCGGGTTGAAAAACAAACGGATATTTTATGGCAGTAATATCCTTATTTATGCATTAAACTGCTTTATCGCACAATGATGGCACGTGTGGTTACGGACTGATCATTAATGATTTTTACAATATATTGCCCACGTCCATGTTGGCTCAGGTCAATTGCGTTCGTGCTTCTGTATTGTGTATTGGCATACACGAGGCGGCCGGTGATGTTATACACTTGCACATCAAGGGTTGTATTTTGCTGCTCGTCAATGCGGAAAATACCATTGCAGGGGTTTGGATAAATCTTGACCTGCTGTAATGTCGACTCTTCAATGGCTGTGGCCGGTGATACAGTTACCGTAAAGCTTTCCGTTACTGTTTTGCCGTTAGAAGTGGCCTTTAGCGTAATTTGTGTGCTGCCTGCTTTGCTGCCGGGCGTTAAAACTAACTGATTGCCCTCTACTGTCGCAATAGCTACCGTATTATCACTATTTCCAATAACACTCACCAGAATAGATGCATCATTGTTATCGGTGTCCGATACCAGATTGGTCAATAGTAATTTAGTGGGGGCATCGCCAGCTTTTATATCCATATCAGTCAGGTTAAACACCGGCGCATGTGCATCGGGGAATAGGGGCATGGCAGGGAACCAGTAGTAGGGCTCCAGTTCGGTGCGTGAAACCTCTGATCCGTCGGTGCCATCGAATACATATAAAGTATTGGTCATGCTGTTTTGCCCCCAGCCACTTTTAACACCGGTAACATATATTTGGTTTGTTGACTGATGAACGCGGAGTCCCGCTCCATAAAGTTCCATCCCTTCTTCTAAGCTAATAAACGGTGCGCTTAATGAAGTTTCATCTCCAATGATGTATTTGTAAATCGTGTTGCTTCCTGACCACCCTCCGGGTTTAGCCCAGAACAAGGCATTTTCGGTAGCACTGGCACAGAAGCTGTTGGCATTCCATGCAAAGCCAAATGACGAAGGCACCTCAATGCCGGCAGGTAATATTATTTCTTCCTGTGTTAAGGTATAAGGATTCACTTTTAGCAACTTTGTGCCTGCCCCAATATATACCATTCCATCAAAGGCCTGTACTACACCGCTGTAAGATGCGCCTGAAATAGTCTGTTCTAAAGCATCTGTATTGGCGTTAATCACGCAAACTGCATCTTTTTTAACCGCAAATACATAGTTGCCGGCACGCAGCATATTGCCGACTTCGCCGTTTGTTGCATCGATTTGATTACCTACCCCTAATGTGGGAATATCGAACAAGTAAATACCGTTGCTTGTGCCTATATAACCCTTCTCCGGAGTAACACCCACAAAGGCTCGTCCATCAGGATCGACTCCGAAGTTAGGAACGGTCGCTTGCTCTTTTAAGGTTGCTGCATCAGCCACAACGAGGCGTTGACCTTGTTTGGACATAAAATAGATATTATCGCCATAAGCTGTGCCGTATTGTGTTGTAGTACCCAGCGTTTTATTCGTATTTTCCTGGCGATAGGCCCGATAAACCATTTTACCGTCATCCGTCAGGTAGTTTACTGTTCCGCTGGAGTGCCCGAACCAATCTTCGTTAACAATAAATGCGCCGTTGGAATAATTAATATCGCGCAATTCAACCGCGAATGTAATGTTGGTAGCATCACCCTTAGAAGTACCCGAAACGGTTATTTCAGCAGTTCCCGTAACATCGTTCAGATAATTAATGGTGAGGGTAGTGCCTTCAATGGCAGCCGATGATAAAATAGTGTTGCTTGTTGTTGAAACTGAGTAATCAACAGGCTCTCCATCTTTTGGTGTAAAGTGATTCGTTAACTCAATTACGGTTTCAGCTGTGTTCACCGACAATAACTTATCAGTAATTGGATTGCTAATGGAAGGCCCGTTACTTAGTCTTACTTCGGCTATCGGATCGCCCAAATTAATCATGTACACTTTGCCACCGGCTGTAATATCCCCGGCAGCTTTTAGCATGCTGAACCATGCGAATGAAGATCCACCATACACGCCGATTTTCTTGTAGTTTTGCATTTCTCCGGATGTACCATTCCATAGCGCTACATAGCTCCCACTTGAGTAATCATTACAATTGAAAAGCATATGGCCGGCATCATCTACTTCGCAATCGTAAGGACCATTACCCGGCATGGAAGTAATAACCGTACCGTCATTGAGTGTGAGAAAACTGCCATCGGTGGCTGCGATAACAGGGTTGACTATTTCGGCAGGCCATTGGTACATCAGGGTATTGCCTGTGGGGTCGTATTGGGCGTTATAAACTGTTCCCCTGGCATCCACGGCAAGGCCGGTTGAATTACCGCCTACTTCAATGATTTTCTTATGGTTATTATTCCCAGATTTATCTAGCAGTGAGATGCAGTTTACATCATTTACTCCATCCCAGCCTTCTGTATTGAGGCCCGATACGTAGTAGTTGCCGTTCGCTATTTCCATGTCGAAATTACCCGGAAAGGTAGCTACATGTGTCCATGTGCCTGAGGTAATATCAACGCTGTATATGCGGTCGTCTGTTAGACCTGATTTGGTGTATCCAAGCCAAACTTTAGTACCATCCGGATCGGCCGTTACAAAGCTAATCCAGCCATTATAATCCGGCACTTTACCAAAATTATGGGTCTGCTGCATTGTTGTTAAGTCGTAGCAGTACAAGCCATCGCTATCAATAGCATAAAGGTTATTCCCCAGGATATCATGGCATGAAAATGCCTTATCTGTAATGATATCATTAGAGAGATAGCCTTCTTGTGGATTTAACCACACGCTTTGTCCCATTATGGATGAGAGGACAATAAATAAATTCAAAAAAGATAAGTAAATTTGCTTCATTGCATTTGATTTGTTCAATTGACAGAGGCTATTGCACTTACTGTTTTTCTGTACGAGAACGAGTGTGAATCAGGTAGCCACAAGCAATTGAATGTTAATAAAAATGTAGTATTTCGAAGCAGCAGTAAGTTTTGGCGAACCCTGCTGCTTTTTTTATGCTTGTGCGTGTTATGTGGGGCTGAAGTGTTTCATCCTGCTGTATTTTAAATTCATTAATAAAATGGATTTTACAGCATTGATGCCAACAGAAGATGTTGCAAGAATGATGATCGCATACCCGTTCGCCGCAGGCTGTAAAATCGTAACACTTGGCAGGTCTTCTGACTTATTCCTACTTTTAATACCTTCCCGTTGAGAGGAGCTCAACAGTGGTGTTTTATTAAAAGTAACAGACCCTAAAGGGTCGGAACTTACAGCAGCGGGAACTGTTGCCGATTTACACGGCATTCCCTTTTAATTTCTCCCCGGTATCATCCGGTTCTGAAAACCAATTGCACGGCAAAGGTATCAAATATTCATAAAGAGATGTTCTTTTTTGTAAATATGTGGAAATAAAAAAGAGCACTCATGATTTTTTCTTCAGCTTAAAAAGTACAAAGGCGACGACTAGCAGTGGGATGGGTGTTAGGATACCGAGGAATTTCACCCACGAGATAAGCAGGTCGTTTTCACGCAATAGTTCGTTATGTGCTTCTTCAGGAGCAAAGCTGAGTCCTGTCATATGAGCTATCTGCCCCAGCATGCGTATGGGCAGTGCTCCCTTGGGCAGATCCTGGTGGCAGGCCAGGCAGGTGCCATCACGCGCCAGTACTTCGCGTTGACGGGCTGTGAGGGGTTTTGAACGGGGCCAGTGCGAATCTACGGTTTGTACTTGTCTACCACTGCTGTCGATGAGCTGCGCAAAATCACCATGCAGATGGGGTAAAGCGGGTATCTGTACCTCTGTGTGGCGACTTACGATTTCTCCGTTTTGGTTGATTACATCGGCATATCGAGCCTTGTAGGGAGCTGCATCGTAAAGCCCATGATGCACCCCATAGCCCATGGTAGTTGTGTTGCCGTGGCAGTCGGTGCAGGCTCGGGCCTCGGTGGAGATGGTATGGGGCTGTACAGGAGCAAGCTCCATGGCGTTATAGCCTGCTGCTGCGCGCGCTACACGGTTGGGGCTCACTATACGTCCATCGGTATCTATAATGGTGCTGATTGTCTGTATCACCCCTACAAGCGGACTCACGCGGCCTTCTCCGTTGATGCCCAGGGGTGGCGAGGCCCATCGTACATGACTGTAATCGCCATAAGTGGGGGCACCAGGCTGCATGACATGGCGTTGTCGGTAATCGGCACTGGTTCCATGCTTATCGGTGTCCTCAGCAGAGTAGAGCCAATCGATCGACGATTGAGTGTAGTCAATTACATATTTATAACCGTAGTATTGAGCAGCCCATGTGGAGTGGCAGGCATAGCACTCCAGTCGGTTGATGTGTGTTGACACATTTACCATGGCTGTTTGTGCCTGCTTGGGGTTGCGCCATTTACCCGATTGTGATTTTGCTTTTAGTAAAGGCACTTCAAGATCGAGTCCGGTGGCAGAGTGAACCACAACGCGGTATTTATCTTTTACCACATTGCCCAGTGCATTTCCACGGGCAGAGAGAAGATAGCCGTCGCGTGGTGGGTGCTGGGTTCCGAATTCTTTTGTGACCGCCATGGGCAGGGTGGTTAGTCCGCGACCTTCATTACCCACCGGGTTTTCCAGTAACTCGTCGCCATAGCCAAGGGGCAGCTCCCAGGGAAAATAGTTGGGTGTGCCGTGGCAATCGCTGCACTCAATTTCAAGAGTAGCCAGTGAAGTAGCACCGATGTTACCATTGCCGTGCATCGAAGTTGTGACATGGCAATCCTGACAAAGCAGTCCGGTAGAAGTTTGTCCATCTCGCATAGTACGGTGGTGAACATCCTCGCGTATATATTTGAATACATACCCGGCATTGGTTTTTTGCGGTTGGCCTTGTAGGTTAAAGGGCCCCCGGTTATCACTGTGCCCCATGGCCATTAGTCCCTGATAGGCATGACCTATACGGCGCCCGGCGGAGTGGCATGCAGCACAGGTAGATACCTGAATACCTGTAAATTGATGCCCGTTGACGGTGATATTAGATTTCCGCGTCCCCTGCATGGCATGAACAAGCAGATGACCGGGTGTTGCCTTATCGATAGCGGCATCGCCCCCTTCGTAATAGCCCTCGTTACTGTAGAGGTTGTGGCATGCAGCGCAGCCCATGCCCCGGTGATGGCCGCGATCCTGCATGCCCTTATTGCTGAGGTGACAGGCATTACAGTTGCGCAGGTAAGTATAAGCAGCCTGACCGGGGTTGCTGTGCAAGGTGTTGAGGGATACTTCGGGTATTTGTTGCAGCTGATTGGGGTACTGACCCGGATAGGCATTGGCCAGTGCCAGCATATAATTTTTATAGGCTGCTGAGCCAAGGCGTGGAGTTGGTCCATCGGGGTCATTCATGTCGTGGTCGCCGTAGCGATGGTTTTTGTTCTCTGTATTTAGGCCAAAGCTCCAGGTGATGGCTTTCATCTTGCCGGCATCGGTGTTCATCATCGATCGTTTAACGTTATAGCAATGATCGGGATGGCATAAGCCGCAGGTGTTGTCATTGACCGGAAGAGCGGCGGGCACAGGAGTAAATGTAGTAAGTCCACTGTTGGGTGATGCACCCCAATGGGCTCTGTTTTTGTTATTGGTTTCCGATGGTGTGCCTCCATGGCAAACGATACAGCCATTGGGATCGCCCCATTGAGCGCCCTTGTGCAGTATTTCTTGCATCATGTCAGATGCAAAAGGGCGAGTCGGTTCAATTCCATTGTGGCAGGAGAGGCAATACTTTTGGGGTGCCGGAAAGGCCGTGTCTTGTGTGCTTAGCTGTGCATGGCTTAGTGAGATGCAAAACAGTGCCATCATCAAAAGAATTGCAAGGCGCAACTCTATGATTATGTGTGCTGTAGTGATTTTCTCTTGTTGACTTAAAACCTGACTCATACCTCTACGTTTTGTTTCTAACCCTTCTGAAAAGTCACGGTTAATTAAATATACGAATTTTCCCGCTTTTGTAGTATATAATTAGCTTAATTAGAGTCATTAAGAATAAACGCTGCGGATCTGCATGTATGCAGCTGCTGGTACAGTTTTTAAGCATTATGTATATCGTACACTCTTTTATTTTTTATCTTCGGCAAAAAAATATTCATGCGTTATATTCTCCTTATCGTTCTAACTTTTCTCTTATCGCTGTCCCTGAAGGCGCAGGCGCGTTTGTCAGATCAGGCTCATATCTCACTGATAACCTGTTCTCCGGGTGAGGAGTTGTATGCCTTGTTTGGTCACAGTGCTATAAGAGTGAACGACCCGGTAGCAGGTTTCGATTGGGTGTTTAATTACGGCACTTTCGACTTTGATACACCCAATTTCTATCTGAAGTTTGCCAATGGTAATCTCAACTATATGCTCAGTAGGGGAGACTATGCACGTTTTGTAACGATATATAACTACGAGAAGCGCAGTGTTTATGAGCAGCCGCTCATACTGTCTTCGCAGGAGAAGCAAGATCTGTTTGAGGCACTGATGATCAATCTGCAAGGGGAGAACCGTTTTTATCGCTACGATTTCTTGTTTGATAACTGCGCCACCCGTATCCGTGATATTATTACTGCCAATCTGGATGTTGCTCCGGTGTACGATGATGCAGCTTTTGATGAATACACTTTTCGTGAGATGCTGCACCAGTATGATGGCGATAAACCATGGATAGCCGATGGTCTGGATCTGATTTTGGGAATGAAAACCGATTACCCGGCTAATCAGCATGATCAGATGTTTTTACCCGATTATCTGATGAAGCATTTGGGGGGAGCGGTGCGTGCCGACTCCGGACTGCCATTGCTGGGCGAAACGCATACGGTATTGTCTTTTGATAAACCTCTTGAAGGCGTTTTTTTTACTCCCGCCCTGTTCTTCTGGCTCTTATTCATTGGGTCAATTATTTTGGCTTATTATGAGCTACGGTGCCAAAGACCTCTTGTTTGGCTTAATCGATTCTTCCTGCTGCTTAGCGGTCTGGTGGGCTGTCTCATCTTCTTTCTTTGGTTTTTGTCGCGTCATAGTGTTACTGGCGAGAATTTCAATATGCTATGGGCTATGCCATTTAATGTTTTTGTAGCTTTTCTGGCCAATTGGTTTTATCGTTCAAAGATCTTTGGTGTTTACCTTATTTTCCTCTTGGTGTGTGCTTCCCTGCCAATATTATTTTTTTGGGCTATACCGCAGTACTTACCCGCCATGGTTTACCCGCTGTGTCTGCTGCTGTTGAGTCGTTATGCAACTTGGTTTTATCTGAATAATAAAGCTTAGTGGTCTGAAACAGAACTATTTTGTGGCTTTTCTGTTTAGAGAGTATGAAACAGATGCTTGCAATGTTATTTCTGTTGGGTACATGGCTGCCAATGATGGGGCAGAAGGTAGCCGAGGTGTCGGCCGATGATCTTCTGGCGCGTGTTCAAGTGAATAATGATACTACCTATGTAATTAATTTTTGGGCTACCTGGTGTGGTCCCTGCGTTGATGAGCTACCTGTTTTTGAATCGGAAGAGTTGCATGCTGGAGATGTTGCGTTGAAAGTGTTACTGGTAAGCCTCGATTTTAAATCGCACAAAGAAACTAAATTATTACCCTTCCTTAGATCCAGATCAGTAGAGGCGGAGGTGGTGTTGCTCGATGAGCGTAATCCCAATGTATGGATAGACCGTATTGATGAGGCTTGGTCAGGTGCCATTCCGGCTACCCTTGTAATCAAAAACGGAGTCTCTGTATTTTATGAGGGGGAGTTGGATCTTCAGCATCTGCAAAGTCTAATAGCTACTATTAATCACCAAAAATCATCATTATGAAACAGGTTATTTTATTATTATTCGGCCTTATGGTCAGCCTTAACGCTTCGCAGGGGCAGGTGAAAGTGGGTGACAAAGCGCCCGGTTTTAGTTTGATGAATACCGATTATCAAATTGTTTCGCTCAGCGATTACAAGCAGCAGGATGGTGTGATTCTTATTTTCACCTGTAACCACTGCCCCTATGCTAAGTTTTACGAGGAACGTATAAATCAACTGCATAGAAAGTATGCACCACAAAGTTTTCCGGTGGTGAGTATTAACCCCAACGACTCGGTAAAATACGAGGTGGATGGTTTTTCCTACATGGTGAAGAAAGGATACGATTTTCCGTATTTACTGGATAATAAAGGTGTTTATAAGGCCTATGGTGCTACCAAAACACCCCATGTCTTTTTATTGAATAATACAGACGAAGGCTTTCGGGTGGCCTATATTGGAGCCATCGACGATAGTCCGCAGGATGCTGATGAAGTAGAGGAAAAGTACCTGGAAGCGGCCATCGAGGCGGTGCAGCAGGGAAAAAATGTTAATCCTTCGCTTACCAAGGCTATTGGCTGTAGTATAAAGCCCTTTGTGTTGTAAATCAGCTTTGTGTATCTGTGTGTTTTTTCATCCCAAAGTGTTTTTCTGGAATAATGGTTTTATTCCTGTCATGAAACCATTATTTTTGTGGCTTCGTATAAAATGATTGATGAAGTTTCTGTATAAAATTATAGTGGCAGTTGCCATAACAGGTTCCTTGTGGATTTCATCGGCTATGGTGAGTCCCGTATCGGATTCCTACGGTAGCGATTTTATGCCACCGGGCAGTGCTGCAAGCTCCTTCCATGTGCCGGCTTTTCTGTCGGATGATGAGGTGTTTGCCCCTTTGGAAAAGCAGGTGACGCGTTTTATGCGTCGTGAGTTGCTTGAGGGTGCATCAGTAGCTGTAGCCAAGGATGGCAAGCTGTTATATGCAAAGGGGTTTGGCTATGCCGATAAGGAGTTGTCGGTGGAGGCAGAGCCCCATCATTTGTTTCGGGTGGCTAGTATCTCCAAGCTAATTACGGCGGCCGGCATCATGCGTTTGCAGGAGCAGGGCATCTTATCTCTCGATACCAAAGTGTTTGGTGCCCAGGGGGTCTTAAATGATTCTCTATATCTTAATTATCGGGACAAGCGTGTTGAGGATATTACCGTGCGTCACCTCTTGGAGCACAGCGGGGGCTGGACAACCCGATGGGGTGATCAGATGTTTATGCCTACCGTGATCGCCCGCTCACTTAAAAAGCCATTGCCTGTTAGTAAATGCGATATCATTCGATTTGTATTGAATAAAAGGTTGCATTTTACCCCGGGTCAGGCCTCTTATTACTCCAACCTGGGGTATATGATACTGGGTGAGGTCATTGCCAAAGTATCGGGCATGGACTACGAACAGTACATTCAAACCAATATTTTATATCCATTGGGTATTTTTGATATGCGTATTGGCGGTAGTCATTTGTATGAGCGTGCTGAGCTGGAAGTAAAATATTACGAGCCAAGGCCTACTTTTTATGTAGCCGATTATCTGGGTGATACAACGCAGGTACTGCGCACGTACGGTGGTAATGATATGCACTCTTTAGGGGCTGCCGGTGGTTGGATTGCCTCATCAACGGATTTAATGAAGTTGATGCTTTCTATTGATGGCTTTGATAGCTATCCCGACTTATTGCAAGAGGAAAGCATTACAGCGATGGTGGACAAGGAAATTAACGATCATGGTCCGCTGGGTTGGCGACGCATACGGGCCAATACCTGGTTTCGTACCGGTACCTTGGCCGGTACCTCGGCTTTAATGGCACGTATGGACAACGGTATTGCCTATGTTGTGCTTTTTAACACGGGCAGTTGGAAGGGACCATCTTTGGCCAACGACATTGTTCGGGTAATGAACCGCGGCATCAATGCCATTGATGAGTGGCCCGATTATAACCTCTTTCAAATGGATCATACATGGGTATCGGCTCGCCGACGACCCCAGCTTATCTACTGATCACATCAAAGTATTCGTTTCCACCGGGGGGACATGGAAGGCTTCCTTATACATGGACAGTAGTAAGTTCCATTTTAATAAAAAAAATACGGAATGATTCTTTATAAGCATCATATATTAGTGAATCGTTCCTTAAAACTTATTGAACGCCTTTAACCTTCCAAAGAACATCCTGAATGTTCTCATGATCTCCTGCTGAACACTCCTTACCTTTCTTGAACAAATAGCCGTTTAGTCCTTGCTGTTTTTTTTTCAATTTTATACTGACTAAAAAAATGAAAAAGAACATGACTGTATTGTGCCCGGCTAATGGTCGTTGACCGATGCTTCGGTGCATTACCGATCGTGTTTTAGTAGCAATTAAACTGTATTCGAATGAAACAAATGACAGGACTGGTCATGGTTTGTCTTGTGGGGCTCTTAGCAGCCTGCAGTGCCCCTACGGCAATGCAACGCCCCTTGATTCCGCAACCCAATGCTATTGATTATGAGGGTTCGACTTTTATGCTTCGCGATAAAACACCCATTGTGGTGGAGTCGGCCGCGTTGGCCGCGGGAGTCGCCGTTTTTAATGAAGCGATTGAAAGGCATGTGGGCAGACCACTGGAAGTGAAGAAAGTAAGGGATGAAGAAGAACCGGCCATTGTAATTCGCCGCGACGAAGGAATGGATGATGAGGCTTATCGTCTTGGGGTTGAAGCAGCGCAGGTAACAATTGAAGCCGCCAGTGCTAAAGGGGTTTTTTATGCCCTGCAAACCTTGTTGCAGATGTGTCCGGCCGAAATTTTACAGCCCACCGATGCGCGGCATTTCTCCTATTCCATAAAAGGGGTTAGGGTATCTGATAAGCCCGCATTTAAATGGCGGGGTATGATGCTGGATGTATCACGTCACTTTTTTACGAAAGAGGAAGTGATGCAGCTCATCGATTATCTGGCTTATCACAAGATAAACGTATTTCACTGGCACCTTGTGGATGATCAGGGCTGGCGCATCGAGATCAAAAAATATCCTAAGCTTACTTCGGTGGGTGCCTGGCGTGTTGATCGTGAGCACTTGCCCTGGAATGCCCGTGCTGCCGTTAAAGAAGGAGAGAAGGCCACTTATGGTGGTTTCTACACCCAGGAAGACATTAAAGAAGTAGTGGCTTATGCACAAAAGCGCTTTATTACTGTAGTGCCTGAAATAGAGATGCCGGGACATACCACATCATCGTTGGCAGCTTATCCTGAGTATGCCTGTAATCCTGGCCCCTTTTATGTTGAGCCCGGTGGCTTGTGGCCCATTACCGATATATACTGTGCGGGTAAAGATGAGACTTTTCAATTTATTGAAGATGTATTGAGTGAGGTGATGGAACTTTTTCCATCGAAATATATTCACATTGGTGGCGATGAGGCCAATAAAGCTGAATGGGAGCGTTGTGCTAAATGTCAGGCGCGCATAAAAAAGGAGCAGCTGAAAGATGAACATGCTTTACAGAGTTATTTCATTCGTCGCGTAGAGAATTATCTGTCGGCCCATAACCGCGTTTTGATTGGCTGGGATGAGATACTCGAAGGCGGACTGGCTCCCAATGCTACTGTGATGAGCTGGCGGGGTTTTGAAGGCGGTATTGCAGCAGCGAATAGCGGCCATGATGTTGTTATGACACCCACTTCGCATTGCTATCTAGATTACTATCAGGGCCCTGTGGATTTAGAGCCTGTGGCCTTTAATGGCTATCTTCCACTTAAAAGGGTATATGAATTTAACCCCATTCCCGAGCAGATAAGCCCTGATAAGGTCAATCATATACTGGGCGGACAAGGTAATTTGTGGACCGAGCATGTAGCCGATGAGGAACACATGCAGTATATGGCTTTTCCGCGTATGGCAGCCCTCGCAGAGGCTTTATGGACGAAAGAGGAGGGACGTGACTGGCGCGATTTCAGTGGGCGAATGAGTGCTTTCACTGATAACTATGATAAAATGGGCTTGCATTATGCAACGAGTATGTACACCGTGCAGTGTGAGAGTGTGTTTGATGAGAAGGCCAAGACGGTGGCTGTGGCCCTTACAACAGAAATACCCGATTCGGATATACGCTATACTTTGGATGGCACTGCGCCGGATGAAGGGTCTATGATTTATACCGAACCTTTTAGTATTGATTCCTCGGTGAAAGTAGTGGCGGCCTCTTTTATTGGTGATCATAAGGTGAGCAAAGATGCACGGGTGAATTTAAACCTGCACAAGGCTACGGCTAAACCCCTGGAGTTTACTTTGGCACCTCACTCAAAGTATGCTGGTAAAAGTAAGCTGACGCTGGTGAATAGTCTGCGGGGTACGCGTAACTTCAGCGATGGTAAGTGGCTGGGCTTCGAAGGAAACGATATGGAGGTTGTGATTGATCTGGAAGAAGAGAAAGAAATACGGCGTGTTAGCGTGGGGTGTTTACATGAAACTGGTTCGTGGATTTTCCTTCCCAAAGAAATTCGTGTGCTCAGCTCGCTAGATGGTGTTCATTTTGAGAAGGTTGGTGCCACCATCAATAATATACCTTTGCAAAGCGAAGCACTTGTGATGGATTATCAAGTGGAAATGAAGCCCACCGTAGCGCGTTATGTAAAGGTGCAAGCTATTAATCAGGCTCTGGTACCTGAATGGCATAGTGCTGCCGGAGGAGCCTCCTGGCTATTTGTGGATGAGATTATTGTGGAGTAAGTTTTTGCTGTCCTGAAATAAATTAAAAAGAGGGTGTTGGAAATTAAATTTTCATACACCTTCTTTTTTTGTTGTATGGCTTAATCAGAACAGACTGCCTTGAATTGCTTGATCACCAACGTTAACAATTTCGTCCTCCTCGCGCAGGTACCACAGGTAACCGCTGATATCCGTATAGCCCATTTTCTTTAGTAAGTCCATGTAGCGCCGAACTTGCAGCGCGTATTTCTCCTGCTTGTGTTCGCCAAATTTATAATCAACTACCGTTACCTTGTCGCCATTAATTATCACACGGTCGGGGCGATAGGTGCCCGAAGCTACCATAATGGTTCCCTCATTGATAACTGTTACATCTTTGCTAAACCACTCACGCACTCTGTCCTGGTCAATCTTTGTCATCACAAAATCTTTGAGGGCTTCTCTTTCGGTGGTTTTCAGCTGTCCGTTGAGCACTAGTTTGGTGATAGCCGTATCCACATCATCAATCGTTACAATTAATTCAAACAGACGGTGCATTACCTTACCGTGGGTGATGTGTTTCAGGCTATCGGGGCTTGTCATTGCCGCACTCTCAGGGTGTATCTTAATGCGCGAACCGTAGGGGCTCGTCTTAAAAGACTCGCGGAGCGGTATGTCCTCGTTTATTTTACTTGGTTGGGGGGGGATATTGCCATATTCAAAGCACTGCTTCTCCATATCCCAGGCTTCCACCAGGTTTTTAATCAGGTCTTCATCCAGCCCTGATAACATGTTAAACTGATTGATAATTCGAAACAGAAGGTGCGAAACGTTTTTCAGTCCACCGGTTTTTGCCGGTTGTTCAGCCATAATCACCAGGCTTTCTTCGGCCCGTGTCAGTGCCACATACAATAGGTTCAGGTTATCCACAAACTGATGCAGGCGCTCATTCAGGTAATCATCAATAAATATGGAGTGCAGCAGGTTATCGCTGTAGTTGATAGGACTTAATTCCAGGGCGTCAAAAGGCGGCTGCTGAGCCTGGCTCCAGATAAGGCTGCCGCGCCCTTTGTCGTCAATGTTCCAGTTGCAGTAGGGTATTACCACGGCTTTAAATTCCAGCCCCTTTGATTTATGGATGGTCATCACATTGATGGCATTCTGTCCCTCGGGCACCGAAATGGCTGTTCCACTCCCTTTCTCATCCCACCATTCGATAAAGTCGTGGGCATTTACCGACACTTTAGTAATATAATCACGAACGCTGTCGAGCAGGCCTTGCAGGAAAACAAACTGATGTTGATACAGGTCATTGGGCAGGCGGCGTATAAGCGTCTCAGTCATCTCAAACAGGGGCTGTCCTTTAAGCGCAAGCAGTTGTTCCGACAGTTGGGTAAAAGCAGTATCATCGGCCTCATGTAAAATGGCAGTATCGCAGTAAGTAGCACTGTCGAAGGAATCACGCTGGTAGAAGTTGCTGTAAAGCTTAATAAATGCTTCAAACACTTCGTTGTCGGGTGCCTGTATGTATTTAAGTTGCTGCATCACCAGGTTAACAGCCGGAGAGCTGCTTAGCAGCAGTGTTTCGTTGGAGATAACAGGGTGCTTGCGTCCGGTAGGCGAATGAAGCCCCGAAAGCAGTGCCTCTGTTATTTCCTGCCCCTCGGTTTTGCGTCGCACCAGAATGCAGATATCTTCGTAGTTATAACCTTCATCAAGCAGGCGCTCCACCTGTATTACAGCTGCCTTGGTGGCGTTGGTTCTGAACTCGGTATTTTTCCCTTCCACAAAGTCAACATGTATAAAGCCACCCGAGCCCAAGGCTTTGGCTGACACCTGTTGAATAGTATCATCGTAGGCCGTGCTTATTTTCGTAAGTAGTTCGGCCGGAAGATCCTGTTCATCCACTGCTTCTTTCGATGAATTAATAAACTCGTGCTGTAACATGCGAGCGGCGCCGGAAAACACAATGTTGTTGAAGGTGATTACGTTTTCAGAGCTCCGCCAGTTGGTATCCAGCGTCTTGGCCTCAATGCCATGGTGAATAAAATCCTTATTAACCTGATCGCTTAGCAGTTTCCAGTCCGAGTTGCGCCAACGGTAAATCGATTGTTTCACATCGCCCACCAGCATGGCCATATTGCCGTTGCTCACGCTGTTTTGCAGCAAGGGCTTAAAGTTATTCCATTGCAGACGAGAAGTGTCCTGAAACTCATCAATCATATAATGCTGATAGCGTGTGCCTGTTTTCTCATAGATAAACGGGGTGTCGTTCTCATCAATAATCTGATGAAGCAGGCGATTGGCGTCGGCCAACAGAAACAGGTTTTCGTTGCGTGCCAGCTCATTTACCTTAAGGGCAATGTCGGTAATGATGCCCAGGGCATTCAGGTTGGACAGAATGGCTTTGGCACTGAAATAGTTGGTTTTTTCGTGGGTGAATAAGCGCTTCAGCTCCAGCAACGCTTCGTTCAGTCCATTATTAAAGCAATCGATAATGAGGCTGTTGTCCGACTCAGTATTTTTTTTGTGAAAGCAATCTTCCGGGTGATTGGCCAAGGGAGCCAGCTTGGCAATTTCCAGGTAGTCGGCGGCCTTGGTGGCATTCACCAGTTTTTCAAATTTTTTCAGGGGCGATCGTGATTTACCCTGCAGAATGTCCCAGCTGATGGCGTGTGACTTGAGTGCGTCAATACCTTTTTGAGCAGCCTTCTCTACGCTTTCTTCAAAGGCATTGCTTATAGCTCGCAGTGTCTGCCGATAACTGTTCAGTAGTTTTTTATCACGCAGCTTTTGCAGCGCTTCGGGCGACAAACTCTGGAACTCTTCTTTAAATACCTCGCGTCCCAGGGTGTTCAGCTCCTGGGCAATATTCCAGTCTTTGCCTTCCTCAATTTTAGATAGGGTGTGCTTAATAAGCCACTCTTTGAGCTCCTCATTGCCCTTCATTTCCAGCTCGCGCAACAGGTTATCGACAGCCTGCGCCAGTATACGATCGGCATCCAGCTCTACCTTAAAGTTTGCAGGTAGGTTGGCTTCGTAGGCAAAGGAGCGTATTACCTTTTGAAAGAAGCTGTCGATGGTGTTGATCGAAAATTTGGAGAAGTCATTAAGTATATTGATCAGCAGGCTTTTGGCCACTTTACGGATGTAGGCTTCCGGTTTTTGGTGCAGCTTCATTAAATCCTCCAGATAGTCAGGCTTGGGAGCCGTGGCCAGTGCATAGAGATTCTCCAGTATGCGGTTTTTCATCTCTCCCGTAGCCTTGTTGGTAAAGGTAACGGCCAGGATGCTTCTGTAGCTTAAGGGGTCGCTGAATAAGAGCTTGATAAACTCACCCGAAAGGGTATAGGTTTTACCCGAGCCGGCTGATGCCCGGTATATTTTTAATTCTGACATGCGCGTTGGTATTTGCTATCAAAAATACGTTTTTTGTTGGGATTGTGAAGCCTGCCGTTGTGGGATTCTATTGCTTTTCATCACTTTGGTCATCCTATTTTCTATGGGTGAAGGCAGTAAAATGTGCTAAATAGTATTAAATTGATCAAGGTTTTTTATTGATCTAATCCTTTTATTATGGTGTTACACCAAAAACATGGCCTACTGGCGCTTTTGCTTTTACTAAGTGTGGCAATGCATGCACAAAACGACAGCTTACGTAATAATGATGATAGCCTCTTACTGTTGAACTATCAGCAGCAACTGCGTGACCTTGATGGGCAACGACGCGCCGACTCGCTCAACAAAGCCATACTGGAGGCACAGCTTCTGAAGTTGAAAACCACCGATAATATTCAGAAGGAGGATTTGCTTCGTCAGCTGCAGGCTATTTCTGAAAAAGAAAAAAAGCGGTTAGCCGATAAGAAGGAGCATATTAACACCTTACGAACCACCGCCAGAGGGTATCCTGTTCTGGGCCCTGCTAACGATACACTGCTCATGGTGTATTCGAAGATGGGAGCCCTTACCCCCGGAGAGCGTGCGTCCACCATTCGACAGAAAATTATGCAATTGTATGAGGATGATTATTTGATTGCCGACTCCATAAAGCTGCTGAAGACAGATCACAGCTACGATATCGTCTATAAGGATATAATAATCATGAGTCTCTCTGAGACCGATGCCCTGTGGCATGATCAAGGTATACTCGAGTTGGCTACGGCCAAGCGCGATATTATCAAGAACGCGATAATAAAAGCCCGTGAAGACAACAGTCTCCTGAAGCTGCTGGCTCGTATCGGATGGGTGGCGCTGGTGCTGGTGATTGCCTGGGTGATTATCTGGCTCATTGGAAAAGGATACCACAAGCTAATGTCTTATCTTGAGAATAAAAAGGAGGACTGGCTTCACGATCTTTCTTACAAAGATTATACATTTCTGACGGCCGAGCAGGAGATGACCGGTATTCTTTTTGTGGCGCGTATTACACGATGGCTCGTTTACATTCTCTTACTGTATATTACCTTGCCCGTAATATTCAGCATCTTTCCTTTTTCGCGTGATTGGGCCAATGCTTTGTTTCAGCTGATATGGTCGCCTTTTAAAAGTGTGCTGGTAGCCGTATGGAACTACCTGCCCAATCTCTTTAGTATTTTGGTTATCGGTTTTATCATGCGCAACGTGATTCGTTTTGTACGTTATATATTCCGTGAGATACAAACCGAAAAATTGAAAATATCCGGTTTCCATGCCGACTGGGCCATGCCTACCTACAGCATCATTAAGATATTACTGTATGCTTTTACCTTTGTGATCATATTTCAGTTTCTGCCGGGTTCCGACTCCAATATATTCAAAGGTGTTTCGGTGTTTATCGGTATTCTCTTTTCACTGGGTTCATCATCAGCCATTGCCAATATGGTGGCCGGCCTGGTTATCACCTATATGCGTCCGTTTAAAATAGGCGATCGTATTAAGATAGCAGATATTTCCGGTGATGTAATTGAAAAAACCTTGTTAGTAACACGCGTGAGAACCATCAAGAATGAGGTGATCACTATACCCAATTCATCGGTTCTTACCGGTACAACCACCAATTATACTGTGGAGGCGCAGGATCGGGGACTTATCCTGCATACCACGGTAACCATTGGTTATGATGTGTCCTGGAAAAAAGTGCAGGCTGCTTTGGTGGAAGCCGCAGGTCGTACAACGGGCTTTTTGAGCACCCCGCCTCCCTTTGTGTTGCAAACCAGCCTCGATGATTTTTATGTGGCTTATCAAATTAATGCCTACACACGTCAGGCCAGTAAACAGGCACTTCTTTATTCGGCTCTGCATCAGAATATACAGGATGTATTTAACGAACAGGGCATAGAAATATTATCGCCTCATTACCGTGCTGCCCGCGATGGTAATCATATTACCCTGCCACCTGACTATCTGCCACCCGATTATAAGGCACCGGGCTTTGGGCTTAGTATTGATAAAAACACCTGAATATCACGCACCTAGATTGACATTGTTTTAAATGATTAGTAAATTGATGCAACTTTAAATGAGACTAATTCTCATTTGAGGAATATTCATTTTAATACTAATGCAGATTAAATTTACAATGTCATGGAAAAACAATCAAATCAGCCGGGCAGATGTCCCGTTACAGGCGCTATGGGTAAGCACAGCCACGGAGGAAGTGGAACACGAAACAGAGATTGGTGGCCCGGACAACTCAAATTAAATATTCTTCGCCAGCACGGTGTGGCATCTAATCCTATGGATGAAGGATTTGATTATGCAGCGGCTTTTGAAGCTTTGGATTATCAAGCATTGAAAGAGGATTTGCGAGCCCTTATGACAGATTCAAAACCCTGGTGGCCGGCCGATTTCGGACATTATGGTCCTTTGTTTATCCGCATGGCGTGGCACAGTGCCGGTACTTACCGTGTTGGTGACGGAAGAGGGGGAGGTGGTGCTGGTCAGCAGCGTTTCGCTCCGCTAAATAGCTGGCCTGATAATGCCAATCTGGACAAAGCACGTCGCTTGTTGTGGCCTATCAAAAAAAAATACGGAAAAAGTATTTCGTGGGCTGATTTGATGATTCTGGCCGGTAATGTGGCGCTTGAGTCTATGGGGTTTAAAACTTTTGGTTTTGCCGGTGGGCGAGAGGATGTGTGGGAGCCTGAAGAAGATGTGAATTGGGGTGTGGAAACCACGTGGCTCGATAGTAAGGAGCGTTATGGTAATGATAAGAAGGAGCTAGATAATCCTTTGGCAGCCGTGCAGATGGGGCTCATATATGTGAATCCTGAAGGTCCTGATGGAAAGCCCGATCCACTGGCAGCAGCCAAAGATATACGGGAAACATTTGCACGTATGGCCATGAATGATGAGGAAACCGTAGCCTTGATCGCTGGTGGTCATACCTTTGGTAAGTGCCATGGGGCTGCTGATGCAGCACACGTGGGTCCTGAGCCCGAGGCAGCACCGCTGGAGGAGCAGGGGCTGGGTTGGAAGAATACTTATGGCAGTGGCAAGGGTAAGGATACCATAACCAGTGGTATTGAGCTGATTTGGACACAGACACCTGTTAAGTGGAGCTATTATTTCTTCGATAACCTGTTTAGCTATGAGTGGGAACTGGTTAAAAGTCCGGCAGGTGCCTACATGTGGCAGGCTAAAGATAGCGATGAATTGATGCCCGACGCCCATGAGAAGGGGAAGAAGCATCATCCACGCATGTTGACGACTGATTTGTCATTACGTTTCGATCCTGAATATGAAAAAATAGCCCGCCACTTTTACGAAAATCCCCTTGATTTTGCCGATGCCTTTGGCCGTGCATGGTTTAAGCTGACGCATCGCGATATGGGACCGAAGAGCCGTTACCTGGGACCCGAGGTGCCCACAGAAGAGTTGATTTGGCAAGATCCATTGCCTCCATTATCGCATTCGCTTATTGATGAGCAGGATATAGCCGATCTGAAGAAAGAGATTATGAGCACTCAATTGAGCGTTTCTGAATTATTAACAACCGCCTGGGCATCAGCTTCTACCTTTAGGGGTTCTGACAAGCGGGGAGGTGCCAACGGTGCTCGTATTCGTCTGGCTCCCCAGAAAGATTGGGAGGTGAATAATCCCCAGCAGTTACATAAGGTCCTGAATGTTCTGGAGAAAGTGCAGCAGAATTTTAATGAAAAAGCAGTGGGAGGTAAGCAGGTGTCCATGGCTGATTTGATTGTGCTGTCCGGATGTGCTGCCGTTGAACAGGCAGCTAAAGCTGCCGGCTATGAGGTGAGCGTGCCTTTTACACCCGGCCGAACTGATGCCACGCAGGAACAGACTGATGCAGCATCCTTTGAGGTGATGGAGCCTGTGGCCGATGGCTTTCGTAACTACCAAAAGAAGCAATACGCAATTTCTACTGAGGATTTTCTGGTGGACAAGGCGCAGTTGCTGACGTTGACCGCACCCGAGATGACGGTTTTATTAGGGGGCATGCGTGTTTTAAACGCCAATTTCGATGGTAACCAACAGGGTGTCTTTACAGAGCGTCCCGGCGTGCTAAGTAATGATTTCTTTGTTAATCTGCTGAGTATGGATACGGCCTGGATGCCTGCCGATAAAACAGCATACTGCTTTGATGGACGTGATCGTGAGAGTGGAAAGGTGAAGTGGACAGCGACAAGAGCGGATTTGGTCTTTGGCTCCAATGCCGAGTTGCGTGCCCTTGCAGAAGTGTACGCCTGTGATGATGCTGCTGAGAAATTTGTGCATGATTTTATCAGCGCATGGGATAAGGTGATGAATCTTGATCGATTTGAGCTGCAATAATGTGCCAATGAACGAATCTGTTGAAGCAATTAGTAAAAAACTAGCCGATAAAGGTCTAAAGGTAACACCGCAGCGCATTGCCATATTAGCAGCCATCTATCAGCTGGGAGGGCATCCTACGGCGGATAATATTATTGAGAATATCCGCCGTAATCACCCTCATATTGCCTCCGGAACAGTTTATAAAATCCTGGATATATTGGTGGATAATAAGTTGGTGAAACGGGTGCATACCGAGCGTGATGTGATGCGCTATGATGGTATTATGGAGCGGCATCACCACCTGTATTGCGGCGAGTGCGATCTGATAGAAGACTATGTGGACGAAACATTGGATCAGTTGCTCGAGGATTATTTCAAAAGCAAACAGGTGAAAGGATTTCGTATGCGCGAGTTTGTATTGCAAATTACCGGCACCTTTGATAAGTGCTAGCAGACTACAGGAAAATGAAATGTGCGCCTACGCACAAACAGCTAATATTATTAACTAATCTTTTTAACGTTAAATTATTATGGAAGAAAATCATGAACAAGTAGTGAGCATGCCACGCATTGGCGATAAGGCACCTGCATTTAAGGCTGTTACCACCCAGGGCGAAATCAATTTCCCGACCGACTACCTGGGGCATTGGGTGATTTTGTTCAGCCACCCGGCTGATTTCACACCGGTGTGTACTTCTGAGTTTATGACCTTTGCCACCATGGAGGATAAGTTTGCCGAAGCCAACTGTAAGCTGGTGGGACTCTCCGTGGATGGCTTGTATAGCCATATTGCCTGGCTGCGCACCATTAAGGAAAAAATAGAGTACCGTGGTATGAAAGATGTGGAAGTAACCTTTCCGCTGATTGAGGATATAAGCATGAATGTGGCTAAAAAATATGGTATGATACAACCCAATGAGGATACGACAAAGGCAGTTAGGGCTGTATTCTTTATTGATCCACAGGGTGTTATTCGCACAATTATTTACTATCCTTTAAGCCTTGGACGTAACTTCGAGGAAATATACCGTGCTTTAATTGCACTGAAAACTTCTGATGCCTTTAATGTGGCCACCCCGGCCGATTGGCAGCCCGGTGATGATGTAATAATTTCACCGGCAGGATCGTGCGGTACCGCTAAAGATCGTATGGAGGGAAAGGATGAGGATGTGGACGATTGTAAGGACTGGTTTTTCTGTACGCGCAAATTGGATAAGGATGAGGTGCTGAAGAAAGTGTTGAAGTAAAGATTGTTTATCCACACTTATCGGATGACTGAATGTATAGTTTGCCATATAGTCATCCGATAAGTCTTATTTTTGTGAGATGTTAACTTTTTAAAGACTGGTTAAGGTGTACCATCTTTATCGCTGTAACAGCTCCTTCATCACCTTTGTTGCCATGTTTGCCACCGGCTCGGTCAAGTGCCTGTTGTTGATCCAGGGTTGTAAGCAGGCCAAAGATAAACGGAATGGGGTACTGCACATTCAGTAGCGTCATACCTTGTGTTACGCCATGGCATACGAAATCGAAATGTGGAGTGTCGCCTTTAATGACACAGCCTAGGCAGATAACCGCATCCACATCGGTCATTTCAGCCAGGTATTTGGCACCGGCGGTTAACTCAAAGCTGCCCGGTACATACTTTTTTACAATGTTTTCCTCCAGAGCGCCATGCTTCAGCAGTGTATTGTAAGCGCCTTCGTAAAGGGCTTCGGTAATTTCAGTGTTCCATTCCGAAACTACAATACCGAATTTCATATCAGTGGCCGATGGTACATCAGCTATATTGTAATCCGAAAGATTTTTAAGACTTGTTGCCATTGTATTTCTTCTTTTTCTACAAAAATAAAAGAGGTTGCCTACATAGACAACCTCTTTCAAATATTTTAGTTCAAATTACTTCTCTTGTAGTTCGGCGCGTGTCAAATATTTATCAACCTGACGAGCTTCGGCCGATGTGCTGTACTGCTCTTTAATGGTGTTGTAGGCATCAACAGCAGCCTTGTAATCACCTTTTGCTTCATACATAACACCCAATTTCATCAGGTAGGTAGGAGCGGTCAGTCCGTTGTCGAACGATGCTGCCTCTTTATACTGAGCAATGGCTTTGTCATTTTGTCCCAGCTCGGCATAGGCATCGCCCAAAGCACCTGCTGCGGTAGCTGCTACCATTTCCTCGCTGCTCGAAAAATCTTTCAGGTAACGAACGGCTGCTTCGTAATCACCCAAATGAAGGTAAGAAACACCGGCATAGTAGGCTGCCAGGTTACCGGCTGTGGTTGAGCCATAGTCCTCAACAACTTCTAGGAAACCGGCATTCTGACCATCGCCATTGAGTGCCAGGTTAAACGAGTCTTTCTCGAAGTATTGCTGGGCAAAGAAGATGGTTTTCTGGGCTTCTTGCTCTAAGGGCATGAAATAGAATTTCTTAACACCCCAGTATCCGGCTACGATGATGATGATGGCCAGCGCAAATATGCTTAATTTGTTCTGATTTTCTTCAATAAAGTGCTCCGTCTTACTCAATGCGGTCTCCACATTTTCGAAGCTATCGTCTTGATGCGTATGTTTCTCTTTTGACATTTTAAGTAAATTTTTATTCGAATGCCAAAAGTAATCCTTTTGCCCTAAAAACAAAAGATGGATTATTACTTTTTGATACATTCTGATGCTTTGTGGCTTTTTTGTGCTCAGGATGGCTATTTTTGAGTGGAAAATAATGTGACACCGTTTGGTACAATCGTCCCATCTTCGTTACTTTTGCACAAAATCGATACACATGCACATCCGGCACCTTAATCTTATTAATTTTAAAAACATAATGCAGGCCGAAATTGCCTTTTCGCCAGGTATTAACTGCCTTGTGGGACATAATGGCGCCGGTAAAACCAATGTGCTGGATGCCCTTTATTATCTGTCGTTTTGTAAAAGCTACTTTAACGCCAGCGATAGTTTAAATATCACCCACGATCAGGAGTTTTTTGTAGTGCAGGGACAGTATGAACGGCAACAGGAGGATGAGCATATCTATTGTGGTTTGAAAAAAGCACAAAAAAAGCATTTTAAGCGTAATAAAAAAGAGTATGCTAAACTGGCGGAACATATTGGTTTACTTCCACTGGTAATGATTTCGCCGGCCGATGAGCAACTTATAAACGAGGGTAGCGAGCAGCGGCGTAAGTATATGGATGGCGTGATAGCACAGTATGACAAGCCCTTTTTGGAAGATTTATTGCGTTATAACCGCTCTTTGTTGCAGCGCAATGCTACACTTAAGCAGCTTAAGGAAAGCCGATCTCGTGATTTTTCCATGCTTGAATTATGGGATGAGCAGTTGGAGCAGCTGGCCAACCGCATTTATGCCAAGCGAGTGGCTTTTATAAAAGAGCTGGTGCCGGTATTTCAAAAATACTATGCTTATATTTCTGATGGTAAAGAGGCGATTGCGCTAAATTATATTTCGCACCTGCACGAAGGTGACTTGAAGGAGCAGCTGCGCGAGGCCCGTACTAAAGATACCTTAGTGGGATATACTACCCGTGGCACCCATAAGGACGATCTTGAGCTCTTGCTCAAGGGGCATCCCATCAAAAAGATTGCCTCGCAGGGACAGAAAAAAACCTTTTTAATTGCCCTGAAGCTGGCACAATATGAGTTTATTAAGCAGCACAACGGTATTAAACCCATTTTGTTGCTCGATGATATTTTTGACAAGCTGGATGATGAGCGTAGCAAGAGATTGCTGCAATTGGTGGCCGAGGATGTTTTCAACCAGATTTTTATTACCGATACTAATAAACCCTATCTGCTCGACATTGTGAAGCAGACGGGCAAGGAGTATAAAATGTTTGATGTAGCCGACGGACAGATTACTGAAGAAGAGGTTGTTTGATAAATTTGTGTATTTTCTGTCAGGAGATAAATGAAATGTCTTGATAACCTTTTGGACTGTATAGCACGGTTGGTATATTGCATCGGTTGGCAACAAGCAATTACGCAAGCGCAGAATTTCCTTCATAAGAAAAGAATTTATTACATTTGACTAAAATATAAATCGATGCAACAGATTCTAGAAGAATGTAAAAACAACCTAATTGAACTCTGTCAAGAATTCAAAGTAAAAAGGTTGTATGTTTTTGGTTCTGTGGTAGGAAACGATTTTTCAGACACAAGTGATATTGATTTTTTATTATCATTCGTAGATAACTTGACTCCAGAAGAATACGCAGATAACTATTTTGAATTACATTACAGACTTAGAGAATTATTTCATCGTGATATAGATATCGTAACGGAACATACTCTTAATAATCCGTTTTTCATTCAAAGTATTAATGAATCAAAGGAACTGATTTATAAAGCGTGAAATTAAAAGCACTTATACGATATCAAAATTTCTATTGAGTTGATTAATGAATATTTGGGAGATAAAAGAGATTTTTTTGGAATATTAGAATAATAAACTCCTAAGGCGAGTCATTGAACGCGAGATTGAGATAATAGGAGAAGCAATGAATCGAGCTTTAAATGAAGACACTGATTTAGAGGTTGAAAATGCAAGAAAAATTGTGGATACAAGAAATTGGGTAATTTATGGTTATGACAAAGTTGATGATGTTATCATTTGGGGAATAATTTCTAAACACCTTCCAAAACTAAAAAGAGAAATAGAGGCATATCTAAAAAAAAATGCCAGTTGCCAACAAACCGCATAGTGTCCTTGGGCGATCAGCGCGGTTCCGGAGGCTTGCAGCCTCGGTCAGCCAGCCAAATCATTGATTTGGCTTTAAAAATGAAATGCTATAAACAAATACAACGCTTTGGCTCCGCTATATTTGGAAGGTTAGTAAGGATCAATCGCCTTACAGCGCCATGCCATTAACAATCACCACTCACTCAACAGATAACAAAACGAATAAAAATACAACAGATGCGACGACGTAAAACCCAGGCAATAAGCGATGTGATTAAAGAAGTACTGAAGAAGGACAACCTGAATAAGGGTTTGCTTGAGAACCGTGCCGTGCATTACTGGACCAAAGTGTTGGGGCCGGCCGTGGGCAAGGCAACGCACCGTATTTATGTGCGTAACGGCATCCTGTATGTCGAAATGACCTCGTCGGTATTGCGCAATGAGTTAATGATGTGGAAGGATAAGATTATTATTAATCTTAACCAGGCCATTGGCGATAACATCATTCAGGATATTGTATTTAGATAAGAAAAAAGTGCACAATGCAACAAGCACCGGGCACTTTTTCCTTTCATCAAATGTGTAAATCATCATTTTTTCATGGATGTTTCTCCAGTAACTCTTTATCACTAAAAAAGAAATGACTCTCGCGGTCAGCACTGGCATCGCTGTCTGAACCGTGTATGGCATTCTTTGCTTTGCTCTCGGCAAATAGCTTACGAATGGTGCCATCTTCGGCCTCCGCCGGATCGGTGCTGCCTATTAATCTCCTGAAGTCATCAACGGCATTGTCTTTCAGGAGAATTGCCGCCACGATGGGCCCTGATGACATAAAGTCAACAAGCTCGGGAAAGAACGGACGGCCACGATGTTCCTCGTAAAATTCCTCCGCATCTTCTTTGGATAGCTTCAACGATTTAATAGCTGAGATACGAAAACCCGACTCTTCAATCATGTTTAAAATGGCACCGATATGTCGGTTTTTGACGGCACCGGGTTTAATCATAGTTAGTGTTTTTTGTCCTGCCATAGTAGCTGATTAATTTAGTGTAAGGTAAAAATATTGTTATCATCCTAAGTCTAATGGGTTTACATAAGACTGTGATGCGTTACTAAAATACAAAAAAAATAATCCCTCAAAATCTTTATCTTTGTAATTCCAACTAAAATCAGAAGATGAATATTAAAGATAAGTCCTTAGTGGATGTATTTAAAAACAAAGTAGATAACAGTCAGAAACTGGTAATTGTTCCTCATAATAACCCCGATGGCGATGCCTTGGGGGCGGCGCTCGGACTCTCCAATATATTACGCAATATGGGTAAGGAGGCAGCCGTTATATCTCCCAACGAATTTCCCGAATTTCTTAACTGGATGCACGGCGTTAATGAAGTTATCATCTACGATAAGAATGTAAAAAAGTCGAAGAAGCTGATTGCCGATAGCGACCTGGTTATTTTTGTTGATTTTAACGCTTTGTCGCGCATTAAGCTGATGGGGCAGGTGTTTGAGAAAGACACTACATATCGTATTATGGTCGATCATCATCCTTTTCCCGAAGCCAATACCGCTGATCTGCAAATCAGTGTGCCTGAAGCCTCATCTACCTGCGAGCTTTTATTTCATTTGCTTTGCGAAGCCGGCATGAGAGATGATGTTAGTAAAGAAGCTGCCGAGTGTATCTATGCCGGCATTATGACCGATACCGGCTCCTTAAGTTATAACTCAAGCCGACCCGAAACTTATCTGATTGTGGCCGATTTGCTGCGAATGGGGATTGATAAAGATCGTATTCATCAGATGATTTTCCATAATAACTCCTTTGATCGTATGCGCCTGCTGGGGCATGCTCTGGGTACAAAAATGCAGCGTATCGAGGATAATAAGGCGGCGTTTATCGCACTCAGTCAGGCTGAGCTTAAGCAGTTTAATTTTAAGCCCGGCGACACCGAGGGTTTTGTTAATCAGGCGCTGTGGATCGAAGGCGTTAAGCTGTCGGCGCTGTTTACCGAGAAGAAAGACCTGGTGAAGATATCGTTTCGTTCACGTGCCGGTTTCCCGGCCAATACCTTTAGCGAGACTTATTTTAACGGGGGTGGACATTTCAATGCTGCCGGTGGCGAGTCGCGATTAAGCCTGGATGAGACCGTTGAGCGTTTTAAAGTGGTATTAAAAGAGTTTTGCGATGCCAATGGTTTTTAAAAATAGTCGTTTGCTCCTGTTGAGCGCTGTTATTTTGTTGGGCGCCTGCAATAGCGATCAAAAATCGACCCGCCGTGTAACGAAAGATATGTTGCTGGAGATGAACCGACAGATGGTGAGTGCAGAGTCGCGCGTTATTGAGCAGTATATTGCCGATCATGAGTTGGATATGAAGAAATCATCTACCGGCTATTACTATCGGGTGAGCACACCGGCAAAGGGTGATACGATTAAACCCCGGGATGTGGTGACGCTCGCCTATACCACTCGTTTGCTTGATGGTACGGTATGTTATTCGTCGGCTACCGAGGGAATGATGACTTTTACGGTGGGAAAGGCGCAGGTGGAAGCCGGACTGGAACAGTTTGTGCAACAGTTGGGGCAGGGAGCCATTGGTCAAATTATTATGCCGCCTTACCTGGCGCATGGTATTGCCGGCGATGGTGATAAAATACCTCGCTTGGCCATTCTAATGATGGATATTGAGGTGCTGAAGGTGCAAAGGCCGTAAAGAAGGCCATGAATAAGATTTGAAGATTGCATAAAAATGATTTTCTTTGTGTGCTTGTCAAACCGGCATAACGAATATTAAATGAAGAACAGAAATAAATACTTTAATCTGATTATAGTTGCGGCAGTAGTTACTTTAGTTGGTCTTTCGGCCTGCGAGAGTAATAGCAATTACATCAACCCCAAGGAATATATTGAAGCAGAGCTAAAATTGCTTGATGAGTATTACAACGAGGAGATGGCCAATGGTTTATCGCGTCTCGACTCTATGTCTGCAGCTGCAATTGATACAGTGGATCATCGGCTGGAATCAGGATTGATGCTCTACCATACAAAGATCGGAGAGGGCGACTCGGTGAAGGTTTTTAAGCGCGTAGCTTATCGCTTTACTGCCTATGATATTGTGAAAGACTCCATTGATGGCGGGTTAAAAACTGTAGAGCGTTATCTGGGAACCAATGATTTTGATACGGCACCGGTGTCGTTTACTACATACATCATAGGTGATGCGGCCTCTGCTCAGCAAACAGGGGTGTCATTGGGTATTAACGAAGCTATACAGCATATGCGTTACGGTGGCGAAGCAAAAATTGTAGTGCCTTCGGCTATCGCCGGCTTTCAGGGTTATGATACCTATATTTACGAGCTGCGGGTGACCTATCTGGAACAATAAAGGATAAGAAACAAAGCATACGAAAAGTCATCTTCGAATACCGGAGGTGGCTTTTTTTATTAGGTGCATTGTGTATGTTAATTTAAAACTAATTTTTATAAGCGCTTTTTTGATGCAAAATGTCAAACATGCGTTTTTAAATATTATCTTGCTGCCCGTTTTGAAATAGTGAAATTGCCTGCTAACGAAAATATTTAATAAGCAATTGAAAGTATTTGAAACGAAAAGATGAATTAATTTATACACAAACTAAAAGTAAATGGGGTCAGCATTATCAGCAGATAGGGTTGACTGCTAAGTTAACTATTAAAGATTATGAATCAGCAGAAGAGTTATTTGGGGCCATTTGTTACAATGGTATTCCTGTTTTTTATTGTAGGTTTTTTAACCGTGGTGTTTCAGCAGTTTCAAACACCTTTACGTGAGGCATTTTTAGGTGCAGAAAGTATTAAGTCGATTAAAAACACATTGACCATCATGGTAACTTTTGCCTGGTTTTTAGCTTATCCGCTAACAGGTAATACCGGTTCGAAATGGGTAGATCGTTTCGGATATAAGAGTACCTTGTTGCGTGCCTTGGGTGTAATGGTAGTAGGTTTGTTAATCACAGCCGGTTCTGCTTACCTGGGTTCAATGAAAGACGGTGTTGTTCTTTTCGGCATTCCATTAGGTTTCTTCGTATTCCTTATTGGTTCTTATGTAGTGGGTGCCGCTGCTACCATTATGCAGGTGGTAATTAACCCTTATCTTACAGCCTGTGAGGTGAAAGGTACTAGTGCTATTCAGCGTATTACTATTGGTGGTTCATCCAACTCTATTGGTACAACATCTGCACCTTACTTCGTGTCGGGTCTGGTATTTGGTGGTGCATCAATGGCCGAGGTGGATATCAATAAAGTGATTATCCCATTTATTCTTTTAGCAGTTACCATCGCTTTGGTAATTTTCATCGTTAGTCGTTTGTCATTACCTAACATTGCTGGTACAACTAACGAAGGTGGCGAAAAATTAGAAAAAAGCATTTGGTCTTTCTCACACTTAAAATTAGGTGTAATCGGTATCTTCTTTTATGTAGGTGTTGAGGTAGCCATTGGTGCCAATATTAATGTATACGCTGAGTGGTTAGGCGGATCTTTCGCCGAGGCAGCTGCTAAAATGGCTACTCTGTACTGGGGTGGTATGTTAGTAGGCCGCTTGGTGGGTAGTACTTTAAGTAAAATTTCGGCCAAGGTACAGTTGGTGGTTACTTCAGTTGGTGCTACGGTATTGGTATTAATTTCAATGATCACCGGTAACCCATGGTTCTTAGTAGGAATTGGATTATTACACTCAATTATGTGGGGTGGTATTTTCTCATTAGCAGTAGCTGATTTGGGTAAATATACATCAAAAGCATCAGGTGCCTTGATGATCGGTGTAATTGGTGGTGCTATTCTACCTTTAATGCAAGGTATGATGGCCGACGCATTGGGTGGCAACTGGGCATGGACATGGACACTGGTAATTGCTGGTGAATTGTACATCCTTTACTATGCATTGTTGGGTTCTAAGGTACATCAGAGAGGCTAATCGCTTATCGATAAATAAAACAATTGGCATGACTCTCTGGTTACCTACCGGAGGGTCATGTTTGTATATATGGCTTAACTAAATAAAACGAGTAATATGAAAAATGTATCAGTAGGTGTAGATATTGGTGGAACCAATACGGCCATTGGTGTGGTTGATGAGCAGGGACATGTACTTGCTAAAGATAATATTGCCACCCCATCGCATGGTAATATTAATGCTTACATCGAAGAGCTGGCCAATGTCATTAAAAAGTTAATTACCAATGCTAAGTTGATGAACGAAGACATCGATATTATTGGTATTGGCGTGGGGGCGCCCAATGGTAATTATTATAACGGCACTATCGAGTATGCTCCCAATTTATCTTTCAAAGGAGTAGTGCATTTGGTTAAACTCGTGAAGGAGCAGTTTCCGGATATGCCTGCTATTGCCTTAACCAACGATGCTAACGCTGCGGCCATTGGTGAGATGATCTATGGCGGTGCCAAGGGCATGAAGAATTTTGTGATGTACACGCTGGGAACGGGCGTAGGAAGTGGTGTTGTAGTCAATGGCGATTTGGTGTATGGCCATGATGGCTTTGCCGGTGAGTGTGGTCATACCACCCTGGTGCCCGATGGGCGCCTGTGTGGCTGTGGTGCGAAAGGTCACCTGGAGGCTTATTGCTCGGCCCCCGGGATGAAACGCACCGCCTTCGAATTGCTGGCCAAGTATAATGCTGCTAGCAGCCCGCTGGCCAATCATACTTACAATGATTTAAATTCAAAGATGATTTATGACGCCGCTGTTGCCGGCGATCAGGTGGCACTTGAAGTGTTTGCGCTAACTGGGCATTACCTTGGGCAGGGAATTGCCGATACAATTCATCATCTAAGCCCCGAGGCTATTTTCCTTTTTGGTGGACCTATGGCGGCCGGCGATTTAATACTGAAGCCCACGCGCGAAAGTATTGAAAAGCACTTACTGCCAATATTTAAGAATAAAATAAAGTTGTTGCCTTCGGAGCTTGATGCGGGTAATGCAGCCATTGTAGGGGCAAGTGCCCTGGCCTGGAAGGAAAGAGAGAAGTAGGAAGGTTGTAATTATGATATATAGTGCCCTTTCGTTAATTGCGGGAGGGTTTTTTTTATCGCAAGCTTTTTCTGTTAAAAAAGGTTAATGACTTATACTTGCTTCATGTTATAATTATTTTAACTTCGCACGGCTAAACTTGAAGCTATGAGTAAAAAGAATGATATCTATAGGGGCGCAATGGAATTGTTTGTCGAAAAAGGATTTGCAGCTTCGGTAAATGAATTGATCGAGCGCATCGGTATTGCCAAAGGAACCTTGTATCACCATATCAGCAACAAAGAGCAGTTGATTATTGATATCTATAAGCAGTTAATGTTTGAGATTGAGGATCAGTGTGTTAATAAGAATATTCTTGATGCCCGCGAGAATACAAAACAGGTGTTCAGCGCCATCGTTAAGTGGTTTATTACCCATCCGGTTAAGTTCCATTACATTAGTATTTTTGAGTCGAGCCCTTACATGAAACTGCACTTTAGCCTGGTGGACGAAACCAAGGAAGGGCCGCGTCGTTTTATCATGCAGAAGGTGAATATGGGCGTACTCAAAGCCTATAAAACAGATATGATTGCTTTTTTCGATTTTGCCTTTACGCGCGCCATGGCCAATTATTTTCTTAATTCCACCAAGCCGGTTAAGACTTTTCACGAAGAGTTCGATGCTGCCTTTGATATGTATTGGGATGGGGTGGCCCAAAAGCAGTCCACACAAGAGTAGTCATAACCAGAAAGGGCCCACGATCTATTTACTTCCTTACCGATTTCATAATTCTTAATTATGGATTACTTATAATTTCTCATAAGCGCAATAAATACACATTAATTCCTTGTAGTGTTCTGTTACTAAGTATTTTGGGTGTTTCGCCTTTATGAGCGTTAAGCCTTGTATTAATACCTAAAGGCTCGCACTGACGTGCGATTTGTTGTGATCTTAAAAAATGTTAATTATTTGTGCCTGATTTCTTGTCTATTCTCAAAAATTAACACAATTTTAACCCTTAATTAACCGACCCTTCGGTCTAGTTTTAGAAATTTGAGATGTTTTTACTGGAATGGGAACGTTTTCCTTAACTATCAAAGGTTCAGTATTATAATTAATAAACAATGAATATTTACTAATTTTAACTACTAATTCATTCTATCATGAGAAAAGTATTTAGCTTATTTGCATGTATGATTATGCTTCTGGCATTTTTCATTTTGCAAACAAATGCACAGGTAACTACATCCAGTATGGGAGGACGTGTTACCGATGCAGAAGGAGCCGTAATAGGTGCAACGGTAATTGCTACACACACACCTTCAGGAACAACTTATGGTACAATCACTAACACTGAAGGACGATTCAATTTTAACGGTATGCGGGTCGGAGGGCCTTATACGGTAAAGGTTACCTTTATTGGATATGGTGACTATGTACAAAATAATATTACATTGAGCTTAGCCGAGAACTATGTAATGAACGTTGTCCTTTCCGATGAATCAACATCTATTGACGAAATTATGGTTACTGCGGTTCGCACAAAATTTTCTAACGAGAAAACCGGAGCTGTAACCAATATTTCAAATGATCAAATCGTTAATTTGCCCACCGTAAGCCGCAGCGTTGAAGATATTACCCGCCTTTCTCCTTATGGAGGTAAGGGGATGAGCTTTGCCGGTGCAGATGGTCGTACGGCAAACTTTACAGTGGATGGAGCTAATTTCAACAATAATTTTGGTTTGAGTGATGCGCTTCCCGGTGGAGGTAATCCAATTTCTATTGAAGCCATAGATGAATTGCAAGTTGTAATAGCACCTTACGATGTGCGTCAAACTAACTTTATTGGAGGAGGTGTGAACGCGATTACCAAGTCGGGTACAAATAACTTTAAAGGGAGTGCTTACGTTTTTCATAGAAATGAAAATATGCGAGGAGATGCCGTTAAAGGGCAGCAAATTGCCGGAGCACGTGAAAAAGACCGCAATACCACCTATGGTTTAACTTTTGGTGGGCCTATCATTAAAAATAAATTATTTGTATTTATCAATGCTGAAAAATCCGAAACGCCAACGGTTGCTAATCGTTGGAGAGCTTCAACAGATGGTATTGCCGATGCCGACAATTATATTTCACGAACAACTGAAGATGACCTTCAAACGGTATCTGACTTTGTGAGCGATAAATACGGTTACAATACAGGGTCATACACTAATTTTCCTGCCGATGAAAGCAATACTAAACTGTTGGGTCGTATCGATTGGAACATCACCAACAAACATCGTTTAGCATTGCGTTATAACTACACAAAGAATACATCGTGGCGATCGCCCAATGCTAGTTCTATGGACGGCGGAACGCGTATGTCAGAGGCACGTATGTCGCAGGCTTCAATGTCGTATGCCAACTCAATGTATTCAATGGACAACCTGGTTCATTCCTTCTCTTTTGACTTAAATAGTCGTTTGTCAGACAATATTTCTAACCAATTTTTGGCTACCTACTCGAAACTAGATGATGTTCGCGGAACCGATTCTGATCCGTTTCCTTTTATCGATATTTTGAAAGACGGCCAGGCTTATCTTTCGTTGGGTTACGAGTTATTTACCTGGAACAATGGTGTGCATAATGATGTGGTGAATATTAAAGATGAAATCACATATTATGCAGGTAATCATAAAATTTTTGGTGGTATTGCTTACGAGTATAAGATGGCCGATAATGCCTATATGCGTAACGGTACTGGTTATTATCGCTACTCCAGTCTTGATGATTTCTTGAATGGTGCTACTCCCGAAATTGTTAACTTGACTTATGGTTATAATGGTGAAAGTAATCCTGCAGCACGCGTAAGAAGTAACAAAATTGGCGTTTATGCACAAGATGATTGGAGTGTTAACGACGTATTCAAGCTTTCCTTCGGTCTTCGTCTGGATGCACTGATGTTCAATAATGATGATTTGATGACCAACCAGGCCATTAAAGAACTTGATTATTCCGGACGTCATATCGATACCGGAAAATGGCCCGACGCCAACATTATATTTTCTCCTCGTGTAGGCTTTGTGTGGGATGCATTGGGCGATAAGAGCTTAAAAGTTCGTGGAGGTACCGGTCTTTTCTCGGGTAACTTGCCACTGGTATTCTTCACCAATATGCCAACCAATGGCGGTATGGTACAATACCAGGCTCAAATAAACGAAAGAAATGCTGCGAATAATGGTTTTACAATGGATGAATTTGCGGGTGGTCTTGTCACCGATGCAAATGGTAGAGCTACAATAGCTGCATTATATGATAAGCTTACAGGTTTAGGTTATCCTACAACCATTTCGCCTGAAGACGGAACCGTACCATCTGCTATAGCGGCAGTTAGTCCGGAGTTTAAAATGCCCCAAGTTTGGAAATCGTCGGTTGCTGTTGACTATGCATTCCCAACACCTTTCCCCTTCTCAGCTACAGTGGAAGGAATCTATAACAAAACGATTAATGGTGTTACTATTTCAGACTGGAGTATTCCCAATGCAGGTGGTTTTGCCCGTTTCAATGGTGTCGATAATCGCCCAATTTACCCCGATGGTTATCGTACCGGTACTAAAGCATTTGTGTTAGAAAATACAAGTCGCGGTTACGGTTGGTCGGCTAATGTTACACTCAATGCCCAACCAGCCGAATGGATCAGCCTGATGGCTGCCTATACGCATACCGTTGCTAAAGATGTAACCGGCATGCCGGGATCTAATGCTGAATCAGCATTTACTTATGTTCCAACAGTAGAAGGCCCCAACCATATAAAATTGCACAATTCTCAATACACTACACCCGATCGTCTCGTAGCATCGCTTACAGCCCACGATAAGAGCGGGAACCACTATGGACTTATTTATGAAGGATGGCGCGGTGGTGCTAACTACTCATATATGACGGTTAATGATATGAATAGTGACGGTTACAACTACGATGCTATTTATATTCCGACGGACAAAGAGGTGGAAAACGGCGACTTCCGCTTTGTTTCTGCAGATGATCAAACCCGTTTTATGGACTATGTGCATAGCAATGATTACCTGAAGGATAATCAAGGCGATTATGCTGAAGCTTATAGCGTTTATTCTCCCTGGGTGCATCGTGTAGACTTTAGCTACAAACATGATTTTGCGCTTAAGACAGGTAATGTGGGACACAAATTGCAGCTTAGCTTTGATATCAAAAATTTGATGAACTTTTTCAATTCAGACTGGGGGGTGGCCAAATATTTGAATCCTGAAATTGGTTCGGAAGCTCGTATCCTCAAATACGAAGGTGTTGATGCTGACGGTGTGGCTACATTCTCTACGCCATCATCAATCCACGGGGGTACTAAAACATTTACCTCAAGATACTCATTGGGTCAATGTTGGTATGCATCAATTGGTATCAAGTATATTTTCAATTAATTAAAGCGCTAATAACTATGAAATTAAAAAATATATTTCCATTTTTCATTGCATTGCTTGCACTTATGACGAGTTGTAATGATGAAGAAACAATGACATTGCTTGATGAAATTCAAGTATCATCATCGTTTGTTGCTCTCCCTCTGGAGGGAGGCTCTACATCCATAACTATTACAGCGAAAGATAGCTGGTCTGCTGAGAAAGTAACTACTGAAAAAGATCCTGTTGAATGGTTAACTATTTCTTCAACTTCGGGTAGTGCCGGTGAGACTGAGATCACTTTTTCTGCACCTGCTGCTTTAGATGGTCGCACCGCAGAGGTTTTACTCAATACTGGAGGGGTAACGCAGCGAATTAATATTATTCAAGGTCTTCCGCAAATATCAGAAGTTCCGGTTGCTGAAGTGCTTGCGGCGCCAGATGGTAAAAATTTCCGTGTAACGGGTGTTTGCACTAACATTACAAATACATTATATGGTAACTGGTATTTGACCGATGAAACGGGTGAATTATACATCTATGGTACACTTGATGCAAAAGGAGGAACAAAGAATTTTGAGAGTCTTGGGCTTGAAGTGGGCGATGAAGTAACAATTGAAGGACCAAAGTCATCGTATAAGGGAAATCCTCAAATGGTGAATGTAATGGTTGTCCAAATCAACAAATCACTTGTGAAAGTTGATTCTGTAGAAAACGCAATGCTTCCTCTCGAAGGTGGTGATTTTATTGCATATGTTACATGTAAAGGCGAAGGCCTATCCGTTGAAATTCCTGACGATGCCAAATCATGGTTATCTATTTCATCGATCCAAACCGTAGGTACAAGCTCTGTAGTAACATTTAAAGCGGCAGTTAATGAGGGTGGAGATCGTGAAACAACGCTTACGTTCAGTACAACTGATGGAACAAAAGAATATACATCGCAAACCATGTTAAGCCAGGCAGGATCGATTATAGATGCAAGTATTGCAGAATTTCTTGCAGCAGAAGTGGGTAATACACAATACCGATTGTCTGGTGTTATTACTGGTATTTCAAACGATACATACGGTAATTTATACTTACGTGATTTCTCTGGTGAAACCTATGTTTATGGCATTGAAGATTTTGCAGATAAGGGTTTGAAAGAGGGGGACATTATTACAATTGTAGGAACACGTGCCGAATATAAAGGAACTCCCCAAGTAAAGGGTGCTGTTTTGGAAAGCTCTATTTCTGTTATTCCTGCTACTATTGCCGATGTACTTGCCAAAGAAGATTCGAGAGACATATATTATATGGTGACTGCTCAAGTGACATCAATTGTTAGGGAAGATTACGGTAATATGAATCTGAAAGACAGTAGTGGTGAAACTTATCTCCATGGTTGCTATCCGGGTTATGGAGCAAGCGGTGATGATCGAAAAGGTTTGATTGCTGCTAAAGGTCTTAAAGTAGGTGATACACTAACAGTAATTGCAAACAAAGGATCTTATGAGGGATCCAATCAGCTTACGAATGGTATTTACTTCAGTCATGAAAGTGCTAACTAGTAGTAAATTCTGAAAGTTACATTTTAATTCATCATTTAGGGAACGGTTCTTTATAAGCATCTTACGCTAGAGAACCGTTCCCTAACACTTATTACCTGGTACAATAAAGGCTGCCTCATTCGAAGCAGCCTTTATTTTTACTATTGTTATAACCTTAATTATCATGTCTGTTAGTCTAACAATCTAAAGGTCTACAGTGCGTCCAAAGTCTGATTTTTAAAATTTCTCATCGTACTTGGTCCATAGATCATCGCCCAGTTGCCAGGCCACATTCACCACACGGTTACCCCAGTCAATGGTATAGCGGGTAAGGTGGGCAATAGTTTGTTTACGGCCCATGCTCATGGCAGCCAGCTCTGTTTCGCGTTGCTTGGCAAAAATCTCTTGTTGCAGGGGCAGTAGTACTTTATCCACATCGTGGCGCGCATCATTCCAGCGCAGCGCAGCCAGCGTGCTCATGCGGTTAAATGCCCACCAGGCCGATTGACGACTGAAGCCATTGCGCCCCGGTGCTTTGTAGGAAGCCGGCAGATCGCTCACGCTGCAATAGATGGGAATATATACCGAAGTCGCAATATTATCCTGTGCCATCCATACCAGGCCGCCAATCTCATCGGGTAGCCAATCGCGACTTTGGGTGATGGTGCCATACATGGTGTACCAACGTGCAATGGTGCGCTCGCCCAGCTTGCCCCATCCGCCTTCAATGTTATGCAGGTCATATTTATCGTAGGGCATAAAAGGGTTGGCGTAGGGATGAGGGATGGTATCGCCTTCTTCCGTTACCTTTTTCAGGTGCCCCACCATGTCATAGGGGGTGTGCTCATAATAGTCTTTGAATACCTCAATCATCTTATCAAGGGTAACTTTGCTATCCGGTTTCACCGAGAAAGGGTAGTCGCTGGCTTCAGGATCCAGTCCCAGCGACGGTGCCATCATGCTTAGTGCACGCCACTCACGACGACGTGCCGCCATGGACTCACGGCCTTCGGGAGCATAGGCGTAGGCAAAACGGAAGGCTGCCGAATCAGGTTGCCACCAGGCACTGTCACGAGCCATGTCAAACAGATTATCGGAGTACATAAAGTTATGGTGATCGGCCGTGTCCACCTCCAGGATGCGAGCCGCATTGGCATTCACACTCACGTGGCCGTCGGGCACGCGCTGTGCCACCCATATGGCGCCTACTTTGTCTTTTCCGGGGCCTACTATTTCAAGGTGCCACACTTCCTTTTTATCGGCTATGGTAAGGCATTCGCCCCAGTCGCGGTAGCCATATTCTTTGGTTAACTCATCCGTTAGTTGGATGGCTTCACGGGCAGTGGTGCAACGCTCCAGCATCAGCTGAATGAGGCGCTGGCAGTCGATTAACCCGGCTTCTGACACTAGCGATTCACGGCCGCCAAAAGTAGACTCTCCAATGGCTAGCTGCTTGGTATTCATGCAGGGATAGGCCGAATTGATAAATCCGTAGGTATGGCGCACCTGCGGTATCTCGCCCACCGGTGTATGTTTGTAGGCGGGCATCTTGCGGCTGTCGTCTTTCTCGCGGGCATACATGGTTACCTTATCACGGCGTCCGTGTTTTTGCTCGGGTACAATGTTCATCCAGGCCCTTGTGCGGTGACTGTCATCGGTGTGCGAGGTCATTACTGACCCATCAAAGCTGGCTTGCTTGCCAACTGTTATCGTTGTGCATCCTTCGGGAACACCGCCTTCCCAATCGGCCCTTATCTGTGCAGGTAAGCACTGTGCAGTACCTGCTAGCAACAAGATTGTAGCAATTTTTAATTTCATTGGCATAATAGTTTACAAGAATTACAAAATTATAAAAATGAATGAGGCATAAAATTCTATTGACTACTTTTAATGATGGTATTAACGCCGATTAGCAGCTTTTGTTAACTTTGTTATTTACACAAAACATAATTGATGCAAATATGAAGAAACTTTTAAAAATAGGTGGTCTTGTAATTGTCACCATCCTTTTGCTGTTACTGCTTTTGCCCACCCTGTTTAAGGGCAAAATAGAAGGCATCGTTAAAGAGCAGATTAATGCCAATGTGAAGGCGAATGTGAACTATACTGATTTTTCCCTTTCGTTGATTAAGAATTTTCCTAACCTAAATATGGGTATTCGCGGGCTGTCAGTTGTGGGGCATGCACCATTTGAGTCGGATACATTGGTGTATCTCGATGAGTTTTCAACCGAGATGGGGCTGATCGGGGCTTTATCGGGCAGGATAGAAGTAAAATCAGTACGCTTAAATCAGTTGACGGTAAATGCACTGGTGCTGGCGGATTCTACAGCTAATTGGGACATTGCAATGGCTTCCGAAGTAGGGAGTGAAGAGGCTGATACTACGGCAGGAGAAGCGGCCTTTCAAGTGGTACTCGATGAGTTTATTATACGAGATGCCACGCTTAATTATCGTGATGAAACAATGGGTGTTGCTACGCGTGTGGAAGGCTTTGATATGAGTCTATCGGGCGATATGTCGGCTCAGCAGACCAATCTGAATGTTCGTTCGGCCATTGAGCGTTTATTTATTGATTATGGCAAGGTGCGTTATCTCAATGGTGTGTCAGTGGGACTGAGTGCCGGCATAGGGGCCGATATGGAAAAGCAAATCTATACATTCCTGGATAATGAGTTCACATTAAATCGCCTGGCTTTGCACCTGGATGGCAGCGTGACCCTGAGAGAAGAGGCTGTGGGAATGGATCTTACCCTGGGAACAAGCAAAACTGATTTTAAATCCTTGCTGGCGCTAATACCCGAGGCTTACCTGAAAGATATTGAGGGACTGGAAACGGCCGGATCAATGCATTTGAATGCCACCGTAAAAGGCGATTACGTGGATGAAGAACAGTTGCCGGCTTTTACACTTGAGATGGGGGTGCAGGATGGTAAGCTTCGTTATCCGCAGTTGCCCGAGTCGGTGAATGATATTCAGGTGGCTTTGCATGTTACTAATCCCGGTGGCAGTGCCGACCAAACAGAGGTTCAGCTGGAGCGCTTTCATTTTGAGGTGGCCAATAACCCCTTCGAGGCAAGTTTACAGCTTATCAATCCCGTATCAAATCCCACGTTTGATGCGGTGGCTAAAGGGCGCATCGACTTACAATCCTTGGCCAATGCCATTCCGATGGATAGCATGGACATGAAGGGACTGATTGAAACAGACTTTAGTATGGCGGGTGATTATGCTATGATAGAGGCGGAAGCTTATGATAAGATAGATGCATACGGTCGAATGGAGCTGAAGGATTTTTTCTATGGCAGTAAGGATTTGCCGCAGGGGCTATTTATAGACAGGGCAGGTATGCAGTTGAGTGCACGTGCGGTTGAGCTTGAGTATTTCGACTGTAGAATGGGTAAAAGCGATTTTCGTTTGCAAGGGTCGGTACGCAACTACCTGGCTTATGCCTTGAATGACGGTGTGTTAAAAGGATCCTTAAAGCACCAATCCAAGCTGATCGATACCAATGAATTTTTAGCCATGGTTGGTGAGGAGACGGAAGCAGAAGGTGAAGCAGAAGAAACAGCGCTGGTGGCAGTGCCCAAAAATCTTGATCTTACCTTTGTATCGCAGATTGATGCTTTGTTGTATGATAAACTGCGCGTGGAGGATACGCGGGGTAAAATAACGGTGAAGAACGGTGTGGTGCGCCTCAATGGCCTGCAGATGCACTTGCTTGATGGAAGTCTTCAGATGAATGGGGAGTACAATACTGCCAATGTGAAAAAGCCTTTTGTGGATTTCAACTTCGACGGTAAGGAGCTGGATCTTAATATGACGGCCAATGCCTTTAGCGTAGTAGATTCGTTGTTGCCCATCGCGAAAAATACGACAGGAAAAGTATCGCCCCGCTTTCAGTTTAGCAGTGGGCTCAACCAGAAATCAGAGCTGGTGATGGCCAGTATTAACGGGGGAGGTTGGCTGCGTTCGGCAGCAGTTGAAGTGGCTGACTCGAAGATACAGAATGCCCTGGCATCCACGCTTAAAAATGATAGTTATCGTCGCATGCGGGCTGAGGATATCAATATTAACTTTGTGATTGAGAAGGGAAATGTAGTGGTGAAGCCCTTCAAGACCAAGGTGGGGGGCAAGATGGTGGAAGTGCAGGGCCGACAGGGGCTTGACCAGACCATCAATTATATTATTACTCTGCCGGTAACCCGTAAAGAAGTGGCTAAGATGGCCGGATCGCTGGGTATGGCTTTGCCCACCTCGGGTGATGACCTGATGGTGGATGTGCTGGTGACCGGTACAGTGACAAAACCACAGCTGGGCTTTGATATGAATAAAGTGAAGAAGCAGGTGGAGAAAGAACTGAAGAAGGAAGGAGAAAACCTGCTGAAGAATCTATTTAAAGGTTTCTAAAAGATAATGTGAGGGTGTCCGGTTAATGGGCATCCTCGCTTTTATAACTGATCCTCTAACATCTCCCCAATTCACTAGTTCAACCAGTTTTTCGATTCAGCCAATGTCACTGTTCCCACTGGCTAAAGCCGGCGATTACAGCTGCTAACAATTCCGGAGGAATAGAATAGGAATAACGCTGCGCGAAGCACAGGGTGAGCACGAAGTGTCGAAAACAACTGCAACGCAGTTGAATATGTCATCCAATGTGCATAGTTTACAGCTTCCCTATACATTCAACCCACTCCGGGGTTGATGAGGAGTGATGCATGAATACCGTGGGCTTCGCCTGTGGTCATAAACAGACAACCCCGCCGGGGTTAAAATAAGAAATTTATGCGTAAATCTAGATTTTCCAGCGCTTATTGAAGCAAGCTCCATAAACAAAAAAAACCGACGCGAGTCGGTTTTTTCTTTACCATCATATAATGGTTTAGCTTCTTTTCTCTTTAATACGTGCTTTCTTACCGGTAAGTCCGCGTAAGTAGTACAATTTAGCACGACGCACTTTACCTTGACGTAATAACTCTACCTTATCGATAAAAGGTGAGTTGAATGGGAAAATACGTTCAACACCTACGTTGTTAGACATTTTTCTAACGGTGAAACGCTTATTGTTTCCCTGTCCTTTAATTTGGATAACAACACCTTTAAATACCTGAATACGTTCTTTGTTACCCTCTTTAATTTTGTATGATACCGCGATGTTATCACCGGGCCCAAAATCAGGCATTTCAACTCCGCCTTCAAAAGCGGCTTCGGCTACTTTAATTAAATCCATTTTCTGAATCTTTTATTGGATTAAACGTTATTCACGCAACATTACCTGACTCCCTCGTTCAATAAGAGGTTACGCAAATCGACTGCAAAAGTAGTGTTTCTTATCCGTAAATGGAAAATATTTGGCAATAAAATGCCATCATTCTTCGTGATAGCTCTGCTTGTGACCTGAATCCTGAGAATTGGTTTCTCCCCGATTAAAAAAGCTGAATATAATATTTTTAAAATAGGTCGATATAGGTCGCAGCCAGCTGCTCACTAGAAAAGGAACAAAACGCATGGGATTGAGAAAAGATAATAGCTCAATATAGCGTAACTCCATCTTTTTTTCTGACAGCTTAATTTGATAGTAAAGCTTCATCTTCTCATTCTCGAAGTCGGCAAATGATCGAATGTGGTTATATGAGTTTTTACTTTGGTTCATCGTAATCGGTGAATTTGGGGAAGAATAATTGAATAAAAGATTGAATGATGGGGCGGTGTATTAAGCTTCGCCGCAGGGCGTAAAATATTAGGGCCAGCAGTAAGTAAAATCCGGCTACAATAATAAAGCCTAAACCCTGACTATCCAGGTAGTCGTTAATCCAAAATGATATGGCCAGTGAGCTGAACAGCAGGACGAAGAAAAATAAGTAGAAGAGCCCCATTTTAACCAGCATGCCGGCGAAAAAACGTGACAGGTTCTCTGCAGTGTGCAGTTTGGCCAGATCCAGGCGGGCATTTATGTACTCTTCAAACTCCTCTTTTGCTTCATTTAATTCTTCAGATATATTTTCTTTCATGATGTGTGCGCATAAAATACCCCGAAAAGAAGCTCCTTTTCGGGATATCAGGTGACTGATTGAGTTTTTGTGTTAGTTAGCGCCATGGCTTGGTTCAAGATTTTTTTTGTACTCTTTAATCAGGTTCTCAATCTTGTGCTCAAGGTCGTTCATTTTCACTTTCATCTCTTCCTTTAACTCGCCACCCTTTGCTTTTACCTTGTCACGCATTTGTTGCAGCTCATCTTCCATTTCTTTGAGCTTTACTTTTATTTGTTCCCTTGTATCGCTGCCCTTCTGTGGGGCATAGAGTAATGCAATAGAGGCACCCAGAGCTGCTCCGGTTAGCAAGCCTCCCAAAAATAATCCGGTGTACTTCATGGTCTTTAAATTTAACGGTTATTAAAGTTAATAAGGTACAAAAGTAAATTGATGATGTCAATTTATTAATGTAGCAAATGACCCTGTTGATGGAAAGATAATCTAGAATTATCACTCATGTCGCTATCAAGATGTCATTCGGCTTAAATTGTTTTTGATAAAGTTATAACTTTACATCCAAACCTTGAAGAGCCAACAACGAAATGGATTATGATTAGTGATTTGTATCCTTACAACGGCAGGTTTTAAAATCGCAGCACAACAATGATGAATATGGACTTTTAAGAAAAGGAAGATGAGCGAAGTACGAGCAGTAAGTGACAAAGAGCGCAGGGCGGTAAAAGCGGTTTATAAACAGTTGTTGAAGGCCTGTATACCCGTAATGGAGGCCAATGATGTGAGATTGATACGTCAGGCATTAAATTTGTCGACTGCCAGTAAGGGCATGGTGAGGAATGAAGCCGGTGAGTTAAAAATTATTGAATCACTTGAAGTGGCTCTTGTAGTGGTCAATGAGCTGGGGCTGAATCGTATTGCTGTGATTGGTGCCTTGCTTTATGATGCGGTGCTCGAGGGCAGCGTCGACAGTAAAATCATCGAAACAACTTTCGGCAAGCAGGTGGCTTTGATCACAAGAGGACTAGTGAAAGTGGGTGAGCTGTATAACAAGAATACCTCCATTGAAAACGATAACTTCCGAAAGTTACTGCTTACCTTTGCTGAAGACATCAGGGTGGTGCTCCTTATTATTGCCAACCGCCTGCGTACAATGCGTAATTTGGCCGGTTATGCCCCCGATGATCAGCAACGCATTAGCAGCGAGGTAGCTTATCTGTACGCCCCTATGGCGCACCGCCTGGGTTTGTATAATGTTAAATCGGAGATGGAGGATCTGGTGATGAAATTCACCAATCGCGAGATGTATTCCTTCATCGCTAAAAAACTTAATGAAACCAAGCGGGCACGCGATAAATACATCAAAGAATTTATTGAGCCGCTGGAGAAAACACTAAAAAAGGAGGGGCTGAAGTTTGAAATTAAAGGACGCACCAAAACAATTCATTCCATATACAATAAGCTGAAGAAGCAGAATACTGAGTTTGAGAATGTATACGATTTATTTGCCATACGTGTGATTTTGGACAGTGAGTTGGCAAAAGAAAAATCGGAGTGCTGGCAGGTGTATTCGGTGGTAACGGATAAATATCAGCCCAATCCCAGTCGTTTGCGCGATTGGATATCAGTGCCCAAATCTAACGGCTATGAGTCTTTGCACACCACCGTGCTGGGCCCCCAAAATAAATGGGTAGAGGTGCAAATACGCACTGAACGCATGAATGAAGTGGCCGAGAAAGGTTTGGCGGCCCATTGGAAATATAAGGGGCACAAAGGCGAGAAGGGCATGGATGAGTGGCTGGCCAATGTACGTGAGATACTTGAGAATCCTGAGTTGAATGCCGTTGATTTCATTGATGATTTTAAACTTGATCTGTACGACGAGGAGGTATTTGTGTTTACGCCCAAGGGTGATTTGAGACGCCTGAAAAAGGGAGCCACCGTATTGGATTTTGCCTTTGAGATTCACTCTGAGGTGGGTAAGAAGTGTGTGGGAGGTAAGGTCAATAATAAGAATGTGCCCATTAAATACGTGCTGAAAAATGGCGATCATGTTGATATTCAAACGGCTGCCAACCAGATACCAAAGAAAGACTGGCTCAATATTGTAGTTACGTCAAAAGCCAAGGCTAAACTCAAGCAGGCACTGCGCGATATAGAATACAAAGAGGCAGAGATTGGTCGCGAGACCCTTGCACGTCGACTAAAAAACTGGAAGTATGAGTTAAATGATCAACTGCTTCATCAGTTGGTGAAAGCCTTTGGATACAAAACAGTGCATGACTTTATGCGTGGCATCGCCATGAATAAAATTGATTTTTCGCGCCTGAAGGAGTTTATTATACAGCTCGAAAAGAAAACGCTGGAAGGTCTGGAGCCTGAGAAGGAGCGAAGTGCTGAAAATTTTGTGGCCGGCAGCGAAGAGTTACCCGGCGACGATGTGCTAATGATCGATAAAAGCCTGACAAATGTTGACTATAAACTGGCCAAGTGCTGTAATCCTATTTTTGGCGATGATATATTTGGTTTTGTAGCCTCTATGGGGGGCATTAAAATCCATCGTAAGAACTGTCCTAATGCTGCTGATATGCATACCAAATTTGGGTATCGTATTGTAAAAGCGCAATGGACAGCCGGTGCAGATGCCAGCTATCAGGCTACTATGAAGGTAACCGGAGTTGATGATATTGGTATTGTCACCAATATTTCGCAGGTTGTTACTAAGGAGATGAAGGTAAAAATAAGATCGATGACCATTGATTCGCATGAGGGTGTTTTTGAAGGTACATTAACGGTTTTTGTTGACAACACCAACAGCCTGAGTGCTCTAATACGTAAAATAAAAAATGTGAAGGGCGTTTATACCGTTTCAAGGGTGGGGGCATAGCTATATAATTATAACGGTGAAGGCTGTGCTTATTAGTAAGAGTTGTACCTAATAAGCACACCATACCATCCATTGATTTGAATGGATTATCAATACTTGTTTTTTTGTTCTTTTTGGGGTAACTTTTGAAAATAGCTGATTTCTAAATTATACCACCATGAAGGATCAAATTATCACCTTAGCTGTGCTGTCATTCGAAAAGGCACATATTCTCAAGACGCTATTGGCCTCTGAAGCAATTGAATGTTTCCTTGAAAATACCAACCTGATTCAAGGAGCTGTGTCCACCGGTGTGAAAGTTAAAATTTCTGATGTTGACCTGGAGAGAGCCATGCCCGTGCTTGAGGGAATGATGCAGGAAACGCTGGAGCCCGTGGAGGAAGAAGATATTCCACCGCGTATTCTCTTGCCTGTCGATTTCTCTGAATATTCGCGCAAGGCAGCTGTGCTTGCCATGGACTGGGCCCGTGAGTTAGGTGCTGAGCTAACGGTGTTGAACACCTATTTTAATCCCATAATAAGCACTATTCCTTTCTCCGATACTTTTGCCTATGAGGTAAACACCGAAGAGCTGGCCATGGAGATGGAGGAAAAGGCAAGGGAAGGTATGGAGGATATTAAAGCGTTTTTAAATAAAAAGAATGAAGGCTTTAGCACTCCTGTATCTTTGAAGATGGAGTTGGTGAAGGGTATTGCCGAAGATGAAATTGTAAAATACAGTCAGGCCTATCGTCCTTTGGTAATTATTATGGGTACGAGGGGAGCTGACCGAAAAGCCGCCGATTTGATTGGTAGCGTAACGGCCGAAGTAATGGAGAACGCCCGCGTGCCAGTGCTGGCCATACCCGAAAATTTTCAATATACCGGCCTGGGAGCTCTCAAGCACTTATTGTATGCCACTGATTTTCAGGAGGCCGATTTTCGCTCGCTCGAGAAGCTTGAGAAGTTGATACGCCCGTTGGATATGCAGGTTACTTGTGGGCATGTTAGTTCGAAAGAGCATTCGCAGTGGGACGAAGTGCGTATGAAAGGATTGCGTGAGCACATTAAAATGAATTATAACGAGGAACGGGTAAAGTGCGATTTGATAGAACACGAGGATCTTTTTGTGGGAATCGAGAGCTACGTGAGAGAATATGGGGTGGATATACTATCGTTTACACGTAGAAAACGCAATTTTATCAGCCGTATTATCAATCCTAATCTTGCCAAAAAAATGCTATTTCATTCTACCACACCCTTACTGGTTTTTAACGATTAAATGATTATTTTAGGCGTGCAATAGCTCGTACAATTAAAATAATTTCTAACTTACATATAAAAGATCGGTTGTTGCATAGCCGGTCTTTTTTTGCATTGTAGGGGTACAGTTGCTTTATAATTGAAGAGGAAGATATAGGTTGCTATTCCTTTTTCAGAAAAAGCTTAGTGGGGGAATCAGCAAGCAGTACAGAACAATAAATTACAGACAATAGATGAGTTATATCAGAGGATTTGCCAGTGACAACAATGCCAGCGTGCATCCGGCCGTGATGCAGGCCCTGGCTGAAGCCAACACAGGGCATGCGGTGGGATATGGCGATGATACCCTTACCCGCAAGGCACAGGCCATGTTCAAACAGGAGTTTGGCAGTCAGACAGAAACCTTTTTTGTGTATAATGGCACCGGTGCCAATGTAATAGCCATTCAGGCACTGGCACAGTCGTTTCAAGCCGTGATATGTGCCCGAACGGCCCATATCAATGTGGATGAATGTGGTGCGCCCGAGAAATTGTCGGGTTGTAAGTTATTGCCCATTGAGAGTAAGGATGGCAAAATAACTGCGGCTCAGATTGAACAATATATGCATGGTTTTGGATTTGAGCATCATGTGCAGCCGCGGGTGGTGTCCATTACGCAAGCCACAGAGTTGGGCACGATTTACACCATCGACGAGGTAAAAGATATTGCTGATTATGTGCATCAAAGGGGGCTTTACCTGCACATGGATGGGGCACGCATTGCCAATGCGGCAGCGGCACTCAACTGCTCCCTGGCCGAAACCTCTATTAAAGCGGGTGTTGATGTGCTGTCTTTTGGTGGTACAAAAAATGGTTTGATGTTTGGCGAGGCGGTGGTATTTGCCAATGCCGACCTGGCGCAGCATGTTAAATATATTCGTAAGCAATCAACCCAGCTGCATTCTAAAATGCGCTACATAGCGGCACAGTTTATCGCCCTTCTTACCAATGATCTGTGGAAGCAGAATGCTTTGCACGCCAATAGTATGGCCACCTTGTTGGCTGCTAAAGTGCAAGATATACAGGGTGTGGAATTGACTCAAGCTGTTGTTTCTAACGGTGTTTTTGCTAAGCTGCCCCGCACAATCATCGAAGATTTACAGTCTGAGTTTTTCTTTTATGTATGGGATGAGCAGCGTGATGAGGTTCGTTGGATGACCTCTTTTGATACTCATGAAGAAGACATTGAGCAATTTGTACAAACCCTTAAAAATAAGTTAGGGATTGAAGAAGAGTAGTGATATAGAACTGAAGAAGATAAAAACAGCCCTGGTTATTCCGGGCTTTTTCCTGCTGCTTACCTTTAGTCTTAAACTGGTTGAAACATTGGAGGGCTTTAGTCTGGTAGAGTGGGGTATCAAGCCCCTGTCGGTGGTCGGACTGCCGGGTATTTTGTTGGCTCCCCTGGTGCATTCCGACTGGTCACATTTTTTTGCCAATGCGCTGCCTTTTCTGGTGCTGGGTACCACCTTGTTTTACTTCTACCGGGGCATTTCGGTGCGTGTGTTTGTCTATATTTATCTGTTAAGTGGTATCTGGGTGTGGCTGGGTGCCCGCGATGCCTGGCATATCGGCGCCAGTGGTATTATCTATGGACTGGCTGCTTTTCTGATTGTGGGCGGATTTATTCGTAACTACATCCCCTTGATGGCCATCTCGCTGATGGTCGTTTTTTTGTATGGCGGCATGATATGGGGTATCTTTCCCCTTAAGTGGGACGTCCCCTACTCTTGGGAGTCGCACCTTTGGGGCACCATAGCTGGTGGCATGCTGGCTTTTATTTACCGTAGGCAAGGACCGCAAAAACCGGTGAAGGAATGGCCCGAGGAAAACTACGATCATCCTTTCTGGGAGGTGGATTTGGAAAATCAGTTATCAGACAACGACTGAAAATAGCTTTTGGTTGATAAAATAGCGGCGCTTGTTGAAATAGCGGCTCCAACTCGCTAAAACAATTATTTTTGTGCTATGACAAAGTGGGTTTATTTCAAACGCAGAGATGTTTTGGTGCATGTAGGTTGGTGGTTGGGTTATGGCTTATTGGTATCGTATCTGCCCCTTTTAATAATGGATACAAGCAGTGCGCTGCTTTTTGTGTTGCGTACTTTAATTGTAAGTGCTATCATTTTTTATATTAATGCATACTGGCTCTTGCCACGCTATATTGTAAAGGGCGCCTACATAAAATACTTATTGGGTATTGGGCTTACTTTATTTGTTACAGCGCACCTGTTTCATATTAGCGGAGAGCCTCCTGGTTTTAAAAGGAAGGAACGGCTCCCTCCCGATGAAGCATGGGAGCGTATTATTGATGAAGATCCTTTCTTGCGGGAGAATAAGGCACTTATTTACAAACCCGATCGTCCGGTATTTAAGGAGCGGCGCCTCTTTGGATTTAACATGATGGGGGTGCCCTCGTTTATTGCCATGTTATTTATCAGTACCTTGTTTTGGATTTATTCCGATTCGCGCCAGCGTAAGCAGCAAGAGCTAAGTTTAGTAAACCAAAATCTGGTGACCGAAATGAAGTTTTTGAAATCGCAGATGAACCCGCACTTCTTATTTAATGCCCTTAACAATATATACAGCTTGTCCATGCTGCATTCTGTGAAAACACCCGAAATGGTGTTAAAACTATCTGCTATGTTGCGTTATGTTCTTTACGAGTCGGAAGATGTAAAGGTTAGGCTGGGCAAAGAAGTGGATTATATTAAAAACTTCATTGAGTTTCAGCGCATCAAAATAGAGGGCATACCCAATATGCATATTGATATTGACCGGGCCGACCGCATGAAGATGATTGAGCCCATGCTGCTGATTCCTTTTGTAGAAAACAGTTTTAAGCATAGTAAGATTGAAGATACGGAGCATGGCTGGCTATCCATTACCCTCACCACCGATAATCGTTTTATTACTTTTGAGGTGAACAATAGTGTACCGCAACAAAGGGTGGCCGCCGGAAAAAACAGTGGTATAGGGGTGGATAATGTGAGACGGCGCCTGCAATATCTGTATCCGGATAAGCATTTGATTGACATTAGCATGAACAACAGAGAATACCGGCTTAAACTAAAAATAGAAACCGCATGAAGGTGAAATGTATAATTGTGGATGATGAATTTCCGGCGCGTGAGCTCCTGCAAAGCTTCATTTCAAAGTTTGCCCACCTCGAATTGGTAGGCAGCTTCAAATCGCCCCTCGATGCCATGGGAGTAATTCAGAAAGATGAAATCGATTTGATGTTTTTGGATATTCAGATGCCTGATATCACCGGTATTGACTTTCTGAAAACACTGGCCAAGAAGCCACTAGTAGTGTTTACCACCGCTTATGAAGAGTACGCCCTGGAGGGCTATCAGTTGGATGTACTTGACTACCTGGTTAAACCCTTTTCTTTTGAGCGTTTTATGCATACCATTAATAAGGTGGGCGATCGTCTGTCGTACAAAAATGTTGTGAGCGATTTTCAGAATTTGCCACCCCGGGCAGCGGCTAAAAATTTTATGATGGTGAAGGCCGATCACAAAATCTATCGCATCCGTTTTAAGGATATCTGTTATATTGAGGGATTGCGAGAGTATGTTAGTTTTCATTGTGTTAATGGGCGAATTATCACGCTGGAGTCATTGCGTAAGTTGGAGCAGCAGCTTGCCCCACATGGCTTTATGCGTGTTCATAAATCTTACATTGTCAATGTCGAACGCATCGTTGCTTTTTACGGCAATCAGCTAAAGCTCGACAATGTAGAGAAATACATACCCATTGGTAAATCCTATAAAGAGGTGGTAAATAAACGTCTGGTAAATGGCTAATAAAGGTCTTTACCCATGTATTTGTTTGGTCATTTTTTTCTAATTTTGCGGCTTATTTTAAGACCTGCTGATTCTCAAGTTGAAGCACAAGAGACTAATATAAAAGACGACCGTTATGAGTACCCCAAAGGACAACAGCCTTGCTGTAAAAAGTGATTTAGAAATTGCACAGGCTGCCACCTTGCAACCCATTACACAAATTGCAGCTAAGCTAAAGATTGCCGATGACGACCTGGAGCTGTATGGCAAGTATAAGGCCAAGCTACCCCTTCATTTGATTGATGATAAAAAGGTGGATGCCAATAATTTGATTTTAGTTACAGCCCTTACGCCTACACCGGCTGGTGAGGGGAAAACAACCATCTCAATTGGTTTAACCGAGGGCCTTAATAAGATTGGTAAGCAGGCTTTGACTGTGTTACGTGAGCCTTCTTTGGGACCCGTGTTCGGAATCAAAGGGGGAGCTGCCGGCGGTGGTCATGCTCAGGTGGTGCCTATGGAAGACATTAACCTGCATTTTACAGGCGATTTTTCGGCTATTGAGAAAGCCAATAATTTATTGGCTGCTCTTATTGACAATAATATACAGAGCAAAACCCGCAGCCTGAATATTGATCCACGCACCGTAGTGTGGAAACGTGTGATTGATATGAACGACCGTACCCTGCGCAATATCGTTGTTGGCCTGGGTGGCACACCCAACGGCATGCCCCGCCAGGATGGTTTTAATATTACCGCCGCTTCCGAGGTAATGGCTATTTTATGTATGTCTAACGATATTACGGATTTGAAACAACGCCTGGGCAATATATTTGTTGGTTTCACCTACGATAAAAAGCCTATTTATGCACGCGATTTAAATGCGCAGGGAGCCATGGCGCTGTTGCTTAAAGATGCCGTTAAACCTAATCTGGTTCAGACACTCGAAGGCAATCCTGCCATTATACACGGTGGGCCTTTTGCAAATATTGCCCAGGGTACCAATACCATTTTGGCTACTAAAATGGGGCTTTCATTGTCGGATTATGTGGTTACCGAAGCGGGCTTTGGAGCAGACCTGGGCGCCGAAAAGTTTCTTAATATTAAATGTGTGGCAGGTGGCTTAAAGCCCAAAGCAAAAGTAATTGTGGCAACCATTCGTGCGCTGCGCCATCATGGGGGAGCTAGTAAGGAAGAGTTGAACACGGCTAGCCTGGAGCGCGTTGAAAAGGGTTTTGCCAACCTGGAGAAGCATATCGAAAACTCACGGAAGTTTGGGCTTAACCCGGTTGTCTCCATTAATAATTTTATAAGCGATACCGAAGCCGAAGTGGAGCTGGTAAAGTCACTGTGTGCCAACTTAGGCGTGAAAGCCGTGGTAACCAAGGCCTGGGCCATGGGCGGTGATGGTGCTATGGCTTTAGCACAGGCAGTGGTAGAAGAGATTGATGCCCAAAAGAATAATTTTAAGCCCCTGTATGATCATAAGCTGGGCGTGAAGGAAAAGATTGAAACCATTGCCCGTGAGATTTATGGTGCCGATGGTGTAGAGTTCTCCAAGGAGGCACTGACGGATATTAAGAAGATCGAACGTCTGTCGCTTGATCAGTTGCCCATATGCATGGCCAAAACACAAAATTCATTTAGTGATAATGAGAAATTGGTGGGACGCCCCAAGGGTTTTACCGTTACCGTGCGTGAGTTTGAAATAGCTGCGGGTGCTGGTTTTATTATCCCCATCTTAGGGAAGATGATGCGTATGCCGGGTCTGCCGGCTGTTCCGGCTTCCGAAGGGATGGACATTGATGAGAATGGTATCGTTAGCGGCTTGTCTTAGTTAGCTCAAATACTTTTAAAAATAAATGAAGCTGTAGGCTTCGATCATAAAAAAACCTCGCACAGCGCGAGGTTTTTTTTATCTAATCAATGATTAGTAGAGTTTTCAATAGGTGTTATGGAACTTTCAAAACTTATTCATAGTTATCTGCTTATATGAGCATTGAAATATGCCGCAACATTGTTGATCTAAAAACCCTCTAAATCAATCTCACTACTCACCAGCCGGCAATTCTTTAACTTTCAGATGATCACCGGCATCTTTTACAATGGTACGATAATATTCCTGCGAATACCCCGGGAACTTAGGAGGCTTTGAAATACCATGCTCGTTAAGTAAGAACCTGCCATCTTCTTCCTCGTGCAGGTTACCATCGTTGTATTTTACCAGCAGGAAGTTGCCCAGCTCGCGCCAGCGCTCCGTCACCAATTCGGCCTGATTCATTGAGAAGTCGGTTAAGAATTGACGAGCCAGGGCAGGATTCTGCTCGTATAGGGTTTTAGCCGATTCATCAATCACCTTAGTGTAGGCTTCCAGGTTGTCTTCCAGCTCTTTCTGTACTTTTTTAATATCCTCAATCATATAGCTGTAGCGGCCATAGGCACGGTTGCTAACGGTGGTAAATACCCAAAAGGCAGCGCTTTCGGAATAGGTGATCATATCGCCATTGCCTTGAGCTACGCAGTGTGGTACTTCTGTCATACCTGCGTACATGGGCATATACACCGATGAGGCAGCATCGTCAACACCAAACCACAGGATACCCCCGATGTGTGCGGGCAGCCAGCTGCGCATTTGTGCCACAAAGGAGAAGCCTGTTTGCTGCGTGGCAATGGCACGTTCGTTGAAATATTTTTCGCCATCAACTTCCCAGGTCAAAGGACGGAAGCGGTACGGCTTACTGTATGGGCCGGCACCGGCATCTTTGGTCATGTCAAGTGCTGTACCTTCATAGTGGTCGCGCATGATATTCATCACATCGCGCTGCGAAATCTTGCGATCGGGCTTGATGTATAGTGGCATTCTCTCTGTTGAGTTGCCCAAAGCATATTGCTCGTACTTACCCATATCTTTTGGATTCATAATATTGAATGCGCTCCATACTCGCGCATCACAGAAACGCACGGCACCAAAGTCAAGGGGGGCATAGGCATCTGCAAAGCTAAAGTCTTTATTTTTACCATCGAAATAGCCTTTTTCGCGGGCAAAAGAAATCACATCTTCCGAGTACAGGCAGTTCTCCTTATCTTTTAGTGGAAAAGTTGTAATTCGGGCCTGGTTAGCGTGTGCCGATACGTAACCATCCGGAATTTTCACGGCCACCCAAACGGCTCCCTTATTATTTTCACCTTTACCAATCATTTCCATTACCCACACTTCGTTGGCATCGGCAATGGAGAAAGACTCTCCGGAACTGTAGTAACCATGCTCGGCTACCAAATCTGTCATAACCTGAATGGCTTCGCGGGCAGTTTTGGCACGCTGAAGGGCAATATAGATAAGGCTACCGTAGTCAATAAGGCCATTGGGGTCGTGCAACTCAGAGCGGCCGCCAAAGGTTGTTTCGGCAATACTTAACTGGTGCTCGTTCATGTTACCGATTACGGTATATGTTTCCCGTGCCTGGGGTATTTCCCCAAGGTATTTACCGGTGTCCCACTCATGCACTTTTAACATGGTGCCGGCTTCGTAAGAGGCAGCCGGCCAAAAGTAAAGCTCACCATAAAGATTGTGCGAATCGGCGGCGTATGAAATTAGGGTAGAGCCATCGCTGGAGGCTCCTTTGGTTACCAGCACATTGGTACAGGCATTGGCAGGTGTTTGGTTTAGCAGCAGCGCAGCCACACCTAATAATGCGAAAATTCTTTTCATCATATCCTAAAATATTAAGTAAAATTGTTTGTTCTGACACAAATATATAAAATCTTGTGGTTTAGAAAATGAGATTGGGCAGGATTCACAATCGCAGAATAGAGCTTGCCTATCATGGTGTTAATTAATAGTATATTGAGTTTTGTGTTTGCGTTTCACGGGCTTTTTTACTTATTTGCAAGTGGCCATAAATGGGGGATATGGAAATACAGGATGAACTAATTCAGGCATTGGACTACACTGAAAGTATTGTGATACTAACCGATGAACGGGGTGTTATCCGTTATGTCAACAAGAGCTTCGAGAAGAAATATGGATACACACGTGGAGAGGTGCTTGGTAAAAAGCCTGATCTTTTAAAGAGTGGATACCATACAGCCCAGTTTTATACGGATTTGTGGAATACCATACAGAATGGGGAGACCTGGCACGGTGTGTTTAAAAATCTTAGCAAGCAGGGTAATTATATATGGGAAAAGGCCGTGATCAGTCCTGTGCTAAATGCTCAGCAAGGTGTAGAAGGCTACATCGCCGTGAAAGAAGATATTACCTTGCAGCGTCAGTTAGAGCAGCAGCACGAAAGCGATATTGCCTTTTTGGATGAGTTGTTTGATAACTCTCCCATAGGCATTGCCATTGTGCAACCCATTTATCAGGATGGAGGAGAGGTGCACGACTTCCGTGTGGTGCGCGCTAATCCATCGGCTGGTCGTGTGGTGGGGCGCCTTGGCCTTGTGGGGGTTACTGTACTCGATATGTTTCCAGAGTTTGAGTTTCATGAGAAGCGCATTCTTCGTGTGTTAAAGCATCCCTCTTCGTTTGAAACACAGATTAAGGATATTGGTAAGCATATTAAGTTTCGAACTTTCCCTTTTGGTCAGAATAATATATGCCTGTTTTTTTATGATGTAACGCCTTACCGTCAGATGATAAAATCGCTGGCAACCAGCGAGCAGCGGTATTTCTCCTTGCTTGAGGATGCCCCGGCACTGATCAGCCGCTTTGATAAAAAAGGCATCCTTATTTATGCCAATGAAGCCTATTGTCAAACCTTTGAAGTATCGCGCGAGGAGCTGATTGGTACCTGTATTTTTGAGTGGTTTCCCGAGGGGGAGCGTGACCGTGCCATTAACACCATTCGTTCGTTAACGGCCGAGCAGCCTATTAGTGTAATGGAGCAGCAGCTAATATTGAAGAATGGAAAAACGAAATGGATGCGTTGGCTCGACCGTGCATTGCTTGATTCAAAAGGTAATATCTTCGAGTATCAATCGGTGGGCATGGACCTCACTCCTTTAAAGCAGAGTGAACTGCAACTCAAAGCACGTGAGGCCAAGCTAAAGGAATTGAACACCACTAAGGATAAGCTCTTTTCTATTATTGCCCACGATATAAAAAATCCATTTAATAGTATTTTAGGCTTTTCAAGCTTGCTAAGGGATAATCTGGAGAGCTACAGTCGTGTTGAGATTAAGCAGTTTATTGAACAAATTTCTGTTAGTAGCGAGCGTGTTTATAAATTGCTCGACGACCTGCTTGTGTGGGCTATGAATCAACTGGGACAGATGACTGTAACACCGCATTATTTTCGCTTAAAGAAGCTGATTGATGATGCTTATGAGAGTTACAGCATACATGCTCGTAATAAGCACATAAGTTTGATTAATGAAGTTGATGGTAATGTGGTGGCTTATGCCGATATTGACATGATTAAATTTGTGATTCGCAATTTAATACACAATGCCATTAAGTTTACCGGGCCTAGAGGCGAGGTGAGATGCTCAGTGCGGTTACTTGATGATGCAGTAGTGCTATCGGTTAAAGACACTGGCATAGGTATACGCCCTGAGAAGGCCAAGATGCTCTTTGACCTGCACAGTTATGTCAGCAGCGAAGGTACATCGTCTGAAACAGGAACGGGCCTGGGCTTGCACCTGTCAAGCGATATGGTTGAAAAAAATGGAGGACGCATTGAGGTACGCAGCGAACATGAGCAGGGCGCTGAATTCTTGGTTACCTTGCCGCTGTTAAAATGAAACTGCCTCAAAAGATGAAGGGCTCATCCATTTTTGAGGCAGTCTTAATTCTTTTTGTCTTATTGGTTAAAGTGCTAGAAGTTGTTAATTACCTTTCTAATTTCTACAAGGCGGGTCATTAATCCTTCTAACAAATCGAGATGCAACATATTGGCGCCATCCGATTTAGCATTGGTTGGATCAAAGTGTGTTTCGATAAACAAGCCATCTACGCCTGTGGCAATTCCTGCACGCGCCACTGTCTCAATGAGTTGGGGTTTGCCACCGGTTACGCCACTCGATTGATTAGGCTGTTGCAGGGAGTGTGTAATATCCAGCACTACAGGCACATTAAACTCCTGCATAGCCGGTATTCCACGGTAGTCAACAATCATATCCTGATAGCCAAACATGGTGCCGCGGTCGGTTAAAATCACCTGATTATTTTGCATATCCTGCACTTTTTTAACGGCAAACTGCATGGCTTCAGGACTGAGGAACTGTCCTTTTTTAATGTTTACCACTTTACCCGTTTGCGCTGCCGCCACCAACAGATCAGTCTGACGGCACAGAAAAGCAGGTATTTGTAATACATCAACATACTCGGCTGCCATGGCTGCTTCGTGGGCGGCGTGTATATCGGTTACCGTGGGTATGTCAAAGGTATCGCTTACTTTGCGTAGTATTTTCAGGGCTTTTTCGTCGCCAATGCCACTAAAAGAGTCGATGCGCGAACGATTGGCCTTGCGGTACGATCCTTTGAAGATATACGGGATTCTTAGTTTATCCGTTATTTCCACCACACGTTCGGCAATACGAAGGGCCATTTCCTCGCCTTCTATGGCGCAGGGGCCGGCCAGTAGAAAGAAATTACCACTGTTGGTATGTTTAATCTTAGGTATCTTATTTAAATCCATGTTTGTCGTTTAATCCGAAATCCGGTGATCCGAAGTCCGCAGTTATATTAATGCCACAAAAATAGTAATCAATATCGACACTTACTTCTTAAGTCTTGAATCTTCCATCGCTTTTCTCACTTAAATCGTTCTTTCCACAAAAACTTCATGCGCTCTTCCGTTTTTGCCTCTTGCGGATTTTTCTGAGCGCAGTATAATTGGGTGCCCTTCAAGTCGTCTGGAAGATAATCTTGTTGTACAAAGTTGTTGGGATAATCATGCGCATATAAATATTTTTTGCCGTAGTTAAGTTCTTTCATCAGTTTGGTGGGGGCATTGCGCAGATGAAGTGGTACAGGTAGGTTACCACTCTGTTTCACTACCGCTTGTGCCTTGTTTATGGCCTGATAGGCCGAATTACTTTTAGGGCTTGTGGCCAGATAAATGGTTACCTGTGACAGAATGATACGCGCTTCGGGCCAGCCCACCATCTTAATGGCCTCGAAACAGTTAGTGGCCAGGAGTAGTGCATTGGGGTTGGCCAGACCAACATCTTCAGAGGCAGATATGATAAGCCGTCGGGCAATGAATTTAGGATCTTCACCGCCTTCCACCATTCGTGCCAGCCAATAAACAGCCGCATCGGGGTCGCTACCCCGAATGGATTTGATAAAGGCAGAGATGATATCGTAGTGCATCTCTCCATTTTTATCGTATTGTGCCGGGTTCTGTTGCAGGTGGGTAGTTACCAGCTCATCATTGATGATGAGGTTATCCTGGTTGTTTTCGGCATTGGTTACCAGCTCCAGTATGTTAAGCAGTTTGCGGGCATCGCCTCCCGAATAACGAAGAAGAGCGGTATCTTCTTCGATAGTAATGTTTTTTTTCTTAAGGAGAATATCTTCCGTCAGTACTTTGCTCACCAGACCAAGCAGGTCTTCCTTCTCCAGGGCCTTTAGTACATATACCTGACAACGCGACAGTAAAGGAGATATTACTTCAAACGAAGGGTTTTCGGTGGTGGCTCCAATGAGTGTCACCACACCTTCTTCAACGGCACCCAGTAGGCTGTCCTGTTGCGATTTGCTAAAGCGGTGTATCTCATCTATAAAAAGGATGGGAGAGGGGGAGCTGAAGAAACGGGCTTTACGGGCTTTCTCAATGGCTTCGCGCACATCTTTAACACCCGAGTTAATGGCTGATAGCACAAAGAACGGACGCTCAAGTTGTTTGGCAATGATTTTTGCCAGTGTTGTTTTGCCAACGCCCGGTGGGCCCCATAATATGATAGATGAGATTACCTTGCGGTCAATCATTTTACGAAGCACTGCACCCTTGCCCACCAGGTGCTGCTGTCCAATGTACTGTTCCAGGTTTGTTGGCCGCATGCGTTCGGCCAATGGAGGGTATCCGCTCATGCCTTTTTTCTTTTGAGTAAGCAAAACTACAAAATGAAATTTACATTTGTGTTTTCGAAGAACTAACATTATGGCAAAACAATCAAAGACCAATGCGATGCGTATTCTCGACCGAAATAAGGTTGAATATGCTTCCTTTCACTATTTTACCGACGATGAAAATACGGATGGTACCTTGGTGGCACGAATGAATGAGCGAAATGTGGATCTTGTGCACAAAACGCTGGTTGCAAAAAGTGCTAATAATGAGCTCTATGTGTTTATTATTCCGATTAGAAAAGAATTAGATTTAAAAAAAGCGGCACTGGTAGCTGGCGAAAAAAAGATGGACATGTTGCCCCATAAGGATTTACTGAAATATACAGGTTATGTGAAAGGCGGCTGTTCGCCTGTGGGTATGAAAAAGCAGTATCCTACCTTTTTGGACGCAAGTGCATCGCGGCTAGGGAAGGTTATTGTGAGTGGAGGTAAAAAAGGTCATATTGTTGAGCTTGGTGTTGATCAGTTAATGCAGGTGTTAGACGCTCGACTGGCTGACCTGATTAAACACAAAAGCGAATAAACAATACCCTTTAGCTCCTGTTATTCTTGAAAAAATTGGATAATGAGGATAATTGCTTATACCTTTTTAATTTTAATAATTAGTTCTAGTATGACAGGACAAGAGAAAGCCAAAGCCACTTTTGGAGGAGGCTGTTTTTGGTGTACTGAGGCCTTTTTTGATGCCCTGAGAGGGGTAGAAAAGGTGGAACCCGGTTATAGTGGAGGACAGGTGGAGAACCCCACTTATAAGGAAGTATGTACGGGGTTAACCGGGCATGCTGAAGTGATACAGATTACTTTTCGGCCCGATGAGATTACCTTTGAAGATCTGCTATACATCTTTTTCGCCACGCATGACCCCACCACCCTAAACCGGCAGGGTGCCGATGTGGGAACACAGTATCGCTCAGTGGTATTTTATCATAATGAGTCGCAACGGGACAAAACCCATAAGATTATTGATGAATTAAGCCGACAGCACATTTTTAAGGATCCCATTGTTACGGAAGTGAGTGAGGCAGTTACTTTTTATCCTGCCGAGGACTATCACCATGATTATTTTGCCAATAATCCACAGCAGCCTTATTGCCGGGTCGTGATTAATCCTAAGATGGATAAGTTTAAAAAGCGCTTTAAAGATAAATTGAAGAAGTAGATTAAGCCGCTATTTAACAGTTGATTTAGGCATATAATGGGAGAGGTGGGTTAAAATAATTAACAGCATAAGCTTGTATGATTCTGACTAAAATACTTATCTTTGAACTCCGGAATGAGACTATTGAATGGGCCATATCTAAGGCGACGAAAGTCATACAATCATCCGGATAGGGGTGATTGGACACCTTCTTTCTTTTTATTTTCATCGCCTTTTTTCAATGTAGCGCTATTATTTAATTTACGATATTTTCAAAAAGACCTGATTTCTATTTCAGGTCTTTTTTTTATGTTTTTTCTTAAGGCATGCACTCGCATGTCTGCTATTGAGAATTATTGTCCGAACCAAATAATGTGGGGATCATCCCGCTGTAAAATGTTAAGCACATGAAGAATAAAAGTTTAGTTTCTATCACGGATTTCACCAAGGAGGAAATTCTGCGAATAGTATCCTTAGCAGCCGATTTTGAAGCCAATCCCAATCAGAAGCTGTTGGACGGTAAAGTAGTATCGAGCTTGTTTTTTGAGCCCTCAACACGCACGCGTTTGAGCTTTGAAACTGCGATACAACGTCTAGGAGGTAGCATTATTGGGTTTAGCGACTCGTCATCATCATCGACCACTAAAGGAGAGTCCCTAAATGATACCATTAAGATGGTGAGTAACTACAGCGATTTGATTGTGATGCGTCATCCCTTGGAAGGGTCAGCCCGTTATGCTTCTGAGGTGTCTGATGTGCCGGTGATTAATGCAGGCGATGGTGCTAATCAGCATCCCACACAAACTCTTTTGGATTTGTACTCAATATATAAGACACAGGGGACGCTGGAAAACCTGAATATCTTCCTTGTGGGTGATCTTAAGTATGGACGTACCGTGCATTCACTTTTAATGGCCATGTCGCAATTTAACCCAACCTTTAACTTTATTTCGCCCGATGCATTAAAAATGCCGGATGAATATAAGCTTTTTCTCGAGTCGAAGGGAATAAAATATTACGAACATTATCAGTTTACAGATATTATTGAGGCAGCTGATATTTTGTATATGACGCGCGTTCAGCGCGAGCGTTTCTCTGATCCTATCGAATATGAAAAGGTTAAAAATGTGTATGTGCTGCGTAATTCAATGTTGGATAACACTAAGGATAGTCTGCGTATCTTACACCCGTTACCCCGTGTTAATGAGATACATACTGATGTGGATGCCAACCCCAAAGCTTATTATTTTGAGCAGGCAGAGAATGGTGTTTATGCCCGTATGGCCATTATGGCTGCAATTTTAGGATTGAAGTAATACCCTTAAAAGATTGAATGATGACAAAGAAAGAATTAAGCGTAAGAGCCATTAAGAATGGTACTGTTATTGATCATATACCCGCCACGCACTTATTCAAGGTGATTTCTATTTTAGGACTCGATAAAATAACAGATCAGATTACCTTTGGTACTAACCTGAAAAGTAAGCAGCAAGGGCATAAGGCCATTATAAAAGTGGCTAAAAAATATTTTGCCGATGAAGATATTAATAAAATTGCCTTGGTGGCACCATCGGCCAAGCTAAATATTATTGAGGATTATCAGGTGGTGGATAAGAAGGTGGTTACCTTGCCTGAACAGATTGTGGGTATTGTCAAGTGTTTCAATCCCAAGTGCATAACGAATAACGAGACCATGCTTACCAAATTCTCGTTGGTAGAAAAATCTCCTTTAGCTTTGAAGTGTCAGTATTGCGAAAAGATAACCAATGAAGAGCATTTGGAGGTGCTTTAGATAATTTAAGTAGCATGCCTATCTATATACTTGGTAACCGTCTCCACAATAAATTATACACTATTGTGGAGACAGTTACTGTTGGATTGTATGTCCATAGATTATAGAAAGACAGGTGATTAGGATATATCCATATTGTTATTAGCAATATAGTAGAGTGGATATTGTGGATATCACGGTCGGCCACATGGTGCGTAACGGGCATTGACCTCACAAACCTTGAAAAAGGAGGGAAGCCAAATCAACGATTTGGCGCTGCCGGGCGAAGCGACAAGCCTCCGAAACCTCACTAATCGCCTTATGCGCTATGGCGGTTTGTTGGGCGCTGCGGTTTATAATTTCTTCTAAGATTCACTTCAAAAACGGGCTGAAAATCTTTGTGTTATTCAGCTTTTTCCGTCTAAACAGCTTTGTATTCTAGGTTTTGGCGCGCTCTAGTCCGTATGTGTTATTTTGAAGTCTGGCTACACCTAAACAAAAAAAAACGTGAGTCCGTAAACAGTTGCTTGAAAGTCCCGCTACAAATCGGAAGTCCGGCTGCCTGGCTGAAAATGTGCCGGCCGGGATAAGTCCGCCGTGTCCGTTTGGTTTGCAAGTCCTGCTACGTTTTATTTGCGAGTCCGAAAATGCGCGCCTTGGTTTTAAAATGCCTTTACCTTAAACCACTTTTCCCGATTTTACGGTTTTGCGTCCCGTTTTTGTTTTTCATAATCGAAGCGCTCCGTTCGAGTTCGTGTTCGTTAAGGCAGATAGTTACTATTACTGCCAACGATTAGTATATGCAAAGTAGGCGATAGCGGACTTCGAACCTGTCAAACGGCTACGATTTTGAGGCGGACTACAATCCCGAAATTTAATACTATCACGCCTATTTTGTATATACAGTGTTGCCAGTATGTGCTTTCACCTCTTTATCAGTTTATAAGTTTCATCTGCAGAATTTCCAATTAATCTGAGTAGATACAATCCATCAGGATATTGTGACAAATCAATTTGTAAAGCCCCATTGTTGTTAATTGTTTTTTGCACCAATATAACGCTCCCGTAAATATCAGTGATTTGATATTTTGTTACCTCATTCGGAATATTAATTACATTAAAATAATTGCTAGATGGATTGGGATATATGCTGATTGGTTTTGAATCTGAGCTTTCGTTTATTGAGACATCACTATTGATAGTTGTAATTTTGAATGTATCAGGAACACTTGTATAGTACCAATCGCTAATAATAACTTCAATGTTATATGTTCCAACAACCGGATTACTGCTTGCAAAAACGCCACTGTATTGATCAAAGTTTATCCATGACGGTAACGAATTTGATTCAGTTAGTTTGGCTGTATATCTATAGTAGCTCTTGTCATCCTGATAGAAAGTACTATCGGGAATTTGAAAATAAAACTCCTCCTCTGCATTACTAGTAACATCGGGTATAGGATTCATAAGCACAGGAGGTTCGCTTGTGTCGCGTATTAATACAATAAAACACTCTGTAATACTTTTCCCGGTATTATCTATAGATGAAATTAATACAGGATAGCTTGCTTTACTTTCATAATCAAATTCCTGTTTTGTAAACAGAGTGTCTCCAACTATCTCGAAACCATAGTTGCCCTCATCGTTTGTCCCGTCACCGTTTGCAAATGAATAACTATGAATGTCGCTATAATTAGGGTCCAGTGTTGTCAATATTCCAACCATGGTTCTAATTGGCCTGTTCTCGTTGACATAATTATTAGATAAATCTAAGTAAACCGGAGCCATCTCTTCTGGTTCTCCCTGGAATTCAAATGCTCCCACATCTACTATGTTATCATTGATTCTGTTATTGCCAAATATATCCAGGCTAATAGAATTCATTTCAACATATTCATTTGAACCTGTATTTATACAAACAGAGTTGGCTGCCAGATTATAATCATCTTCAGTCTCATTCATAAAATTTGGCGAGCTGGAAATAATCAGGCCTGTCTCATAATTATCATCCGTAAAATGAAGTCCGCTCTCAGGTATAATGCAATTTGAAATATTGCGGGCATCTCTATGATTATAAACCTGATAAGTATCGTTTGTGGCTTCATTGCCCCATAAAATTGAATTGTACAAATATGGAGATGAGTACCTGCAATATATACCTGCTCCGTTTGTTGCCTTATTATTTACTATTGTATTGTTAATTATTTTCGGTGATGATTGTGTACAATATATACCTCCTCCTGATGTAGCGTTGTTGTTATATATTAAATTGTTAGTAATTAATGGGTTTGAATAATAGTCGCAATTAATACCACCACCTAATATTCCGGTATTATTTCGAATAATATTTCCAATAATTATTGGGTTGGAGTAACGTTCACACCAAATGGTTCCGGACTCGTAATTGCTGCATGTATTATATTCAAATACATTATTTTTTATCATAGGGCTTGCCTCATATGTCTGGATACATTGTCCCTGGTTGTTAGCAAATCGTGAATTCGAAATCACTAATTTATCGTATTCATCAATAAAAAATGTTCTGGTATTGCAATATTCAAATTTGCAATAGATAAACTTGCTGGTATCATTATCATTCATTATACCTGATGGATGACTATATGCATGAAAACCATTCTTAAAATTAATTCCTTTCCAACCTGAATCGTTATTTATTGTAGAAAAGACAATACTATCACTTTTAGTCCCTTCGGCTAAAAGGGTACCAATAACTTCAATATATGCATCGTTGCTAAACTCTATGTGTGTCCCTGGCATTATTTTAAGACATACTTCATCATCAATTATAACTGGACATGATATTTTTACAATATCTCCTTTCCATATTGAATTATTGGATATATGACCACAAATATCTTTAGAAACTATAATGTTGACTGTTTCGCTGGCTATTGAGTTTTCACTTCCGGAATTATCATTTACCTTTATGGTAATTTGAGCTGTACCCTCCCAATCATCTATTGAAACTACATTAACGGTAGAACCAATGGTGTCTCCGCTTAATTCCGAAATTTCAACATGAGGACTACTGGAAGTTACAGTGATGGAGTGATTATCAGTCTTATCCGGATCCCAATAATGAACAGCCAGTTCCATTGAAGAAAAGTTAACTATTTCTTTATCATCAATTCCCTCTATCAAAGGCTGACGGTTTTGAGGACTTGCTTGATATTCATACGGGCCAATGTCAATGTAATCTCCATAAACTCTTGGATTTCCAGCAATATCCTTATCAAAGTCTTGAATACCTGCCTCTATACCAGTGTTAATCCCATAGGACGTAAGGAGTAAAGACCAATCTGCTCCTACAGCATCAAATTCAACACCCATACCTTCGCTTGGTGCAACAAAACCTGGCAAGGCATATATGCAACCTGCATCATTATTCCCCTTCCTAAAATCACCGGTAACATCTAAAAAACAATTATAAAAGGTAGGATATCCCCATCCGGTATCAATATATCCATTAATAATCGAATTATATACATCTATGTAGGAAGTCCACATGCTAAGTGCACTGCCACCCTGGTACGAACCATTATTATAAACAATAATGTTGCTGATTCTTTTAGTGTGACAATCATAAAAGGATAAACCAACACTCGAATTATTACAAATGATGGTGTTTAAAATGGCAGGGCTGTCAAAGCACCTTACTCCTCCACTTTTATTATTTAGAATTCGATTACCAATTATTAGTGTTGAATCGGAGCAAATAATACCATAACCCTCATTGTTAGAGTTATATGAAATTAAGTTATCAAGAATCTTTGCTTTTCTATCCGCTACAATCGTTGATGTTCGTCCATGATTTTGATTAAATATACAGTTGGAAATTATAGGAGAACTATTGTGGGAATATATTACAGAACCATCCTGAGCTGCATAATTTCTATAAAACATACAATTAGAGATATTAACACTGGTATAATCACTTATGAAAATAGCCCCTCCATTCTTGTTATCAGCTTGATTGTTTTCATCATCTAATGCTTTTCCATATTCAAACCTGGCATATTGAACTATGGATGTATCTTTTATATTATTGTAAAATCGAATTCCATGCCATCCTGTATGCCTGTGATACTGTGAAAAGTTAGTCGTGTCTTTAACCGTAAATTGAATGGTATCATTTATTTCGCCTTTGGCTAAAAGCTTACCAAACACATTCAATTTATAGTAATCCTGAAATTGGATTACGGTCCCGGGTTTTATGCTAAGAGTTGCATTTTCTTTAACTGTTATATCGCATGTAACTTTCACCGTATCGTTATTCCAAACCGTATTGCCAAAAATATCTCCACATGCTGTTTCCATTATTGTTAATGGATAGACATATGAATCAGTAGCATTGCTTTCGCCACTATTATCAGTTACTGTAACAGTTATATTGGCAGTTCCAAGCCAATTATCTGCAGGAACAATATCATAGGTTGAAAATGAAGTATGCCCACTTATACTTTGAATTTGCAAATTGGAGTTGTCTGAAACAACATCAATAGTATGTGTATCATCAATATCCAGGTCATTAAAGATCACATTCATTTGTATTGAAGCATTCATTAAACCACTAACAGCATCATGCCTTTCTATTACCGGCTGTTTATTTGCCGGTATCCCCTGGTATTCTATTGCACCTATGTCGATCGCTTCATTTGCAATTCGGGGGTTATTTAAGTAATCCAATCGAGGTAAATTCAATCCTGAAGTATCTTCAATACCTTGATCAATGCACGGAGAGTGAGCTCTTAGAGTAAAATCGAGTAAAGGGCCATTTGTAAAATCAGGTGCTTGTTTAAGATTATTCTTACTAACCTTCTTAAGTTCGATAAGATCTGCAAAATTCAACCCTAAAATACTATCAAGGCCATCTTGTATGACACAATTTTGGATTAAAGGAAAACCGTTGGATGAAGATAACCTCAATTGTTCATTTCCATCTCTATTAGTATTACCCCACAATATTGTATTTATAATTTCGGGTTTTGAATTTTCATCGCAAGCTATTCCACTACCATATCCGGGCCACCAACTATTGTATTTATCTTTAGCACTGTTATAACATATGGTGTTGTTAATAATTTTGGGATTAGACGAATAATAACAAGAAATACCACCTCCTGTGGAGTGGGCAAGGTTATAGGCTATTATATTATTAGCGATATAAGCATTTGAATTTTCAAGAGCTATTCCTCCTCCTAATTGAGGAATGTCGATATGTCCATTCTTAATAATTTTATTATTTATAATGGTAGGGCTGGAGTCATCGCACCAGATACCTCCTCCATGTTGATTTGCTTGGTTATAACCGATGTAATTGCCGTCGATTACTGGGTTTGCATTAAAACGACAGGTAATTGCTCCATACCCCGATACATTATTTGTAATTCTACAACCCTTAATGAGAACTTTTGAGTAAGAACGCATATATATGGCTCCTCCAATTTCATTGAAATTTCTAACTCCGGTGAAGATGCAATTTACAAATTTGGTGGAATCATTATTGTCCATTGCTCCATTCGCACCAGACCAATCGTTGATAAACTTAATACCTGCCCATGTTGTATTTGCGCTGTTGCCACAAAACTTAATCGAGTCCTTCGTATTTCCAATGGCAGATATTGTTCCCTCAACATAAATTGTATAATTCCCTTGGAATTCAATAACGGTCCCAGGAGATATTTCGAGTAAAACATTATCATGGATTTTGATAGCTGAAGTGACAGAAATGGTATCTGCATCCCATTTTGTATTTTTAATTATATCTCCTCCAAAATGAATTTTATTTGATGTCTTACCTTTTAATGTTTTTGTTTTTAAGTTGGAAGCAAGGTCAGTATTATATATAGCTTTCCAAGCTTTATCCGAAACAGTAATATCACCATCACTAAAATTTGGAAATATATCCTTACCCCAAACGTAATGCTCCTCTGCTATAATATTAATTTGAGTATTCAACATCAAAGCAATTGTTAATAAGGTGTTGAATATAATTGATTTGGTAAATTCGCTGTATTTCATTTTTTTAATTGATAATTAATTATGTGTGATGATATTATTATCGAATTTTACTAATAGGAATCTTTTTCTCAAAGTTCTAGCTTTTGAATTATGCATTACTGGCAACGGTTCGGTCATATGAAGTGGCCTGGTTTGCGTATGGTATATTCGCTTTCTTGTTTATTCTGTAGTTCACACGGGAGCTGAACTCCCAAATCCCGCCAAAGCAAGGGCTACTTTATGATGGCTTGTTAGGCATTGTTTTATTTTTGAATAATCTCTTCAAATTCAATATCCATTTCAACTTCTAATTCACAATTGAGGTCTCCGAATAGTGGTTTATCCAGATAAAGTATAGAATCACAAAGTATATGATTGAATTCTTCAATACTAATTTGAGATCTATCAAAAATGGATTCATCCACTGTGCCCTCAAATTCATTTGAAACATATATTGTGTCATTACCATGAAGCCGCAATCTCATATTTGTTTTTTGATTTCCAAAATTATTATCAACTGTAAATAACAATGTGTTATCTGGAAAAAGATATTTGGAATAATAACTGTTTCCACAACCACTTTTGGGCCAGAATTGAACTGGACTCCAATTGCCATTTTTATCCTTTGCTTCTATAATTGCGATTAAACTTTCATCTTGAATTGGAAAAGATATTGTGTCTTTAGTATTATTGGAAAACCCTGCAATAAAAGCTCTTGAATTAGTTTCTTCATGAATAGTTTTCATACGTTGTACATTCCAAACAATTTCTTCATTATTAGATGGCAAATGAATTTTCAGAGTCATGGAATCTTCAAGAATAGCCCTTTTCCCATACTTAGTGATTTCTATACCAATGCGAGACATGCACCAGCTTTCCATTGTTGATTTAAAATTCTGAGGTTTAGAACTAGTATCAACAATTAATTTAGTTCCATTAAATACAGAATTCTCATTAATACGAAAAGGATATTCACCACGCTTCATTTGTCCATAAATTCCTGTTTGGACAAAAAGTAATAAGAGTAGACCTAATATTCGAATCATTGGGTTTGTTTTTTTACACCCAACGGTTCGGCCATATGAAGTGGCACTGGTGCGTGTGGTAATTTCGCTTTCTTGTTTTAGCCCCAGCTCGCGCGGGAGCAAAACTCCCAAATCCAGCCAAAGCAAGGGCTACTTTATGATGGCTTGTTGGGCGTAGATTTTAATCTTTCAGTCGATTTTCAATATCCATACTTTGATGTAAAATTCTAATAATTTCAATTACATCATCTTTCATCTTTTTGCAAAAAATTAAGTGAGATTTAACCTTTGACATTCGATATCCTGTGCGAACATGATCCATGCTTCTACATAAATCGAAGTGGGTTGAAATAAAATCAATTTCTTCAATGATTAATTTATGATATCTATCGGCTTGTTCTTTCGACCATTTATTTAAAGTGTAAAACCATATCTTCTCCAAATCCAAAATTGCTTTTTCACTTATTCGATATCTTTTATTCATAGGTATTTCCGATGTAATTCTTCTAGGTGTTTTTCTGGATTAAAATTTTCAACTATCCCACTGTTTTCTCCTTCAATTAATGCGTTTCTTAATTCATTAAGTCTTTTTTCCTCAGATTCCAATAATCTTAATGCTGAACGTACAACTTCACTTGCAGAACTATATTTTCCTGATGCAATTGAGTAATTTATAAACTCCTCGAAATGCGATCCTAATGATATTGACGTATTTTTTCCCATTTCAAATTAATTTTACATCAAAGTTACCAATTCTTGGTAATTTAGTCAAGTTTATCTCTGTAAAAATCAAAGTTCATTGTTAGGTTTATGAATTTACGCCCAACGGCCTGCCGCATGGCGACGTAATGCGAATGTTGACCTCACCAACCTTCCACAAAGGAGGGAAGCCAAAGCGTTGTATTTGGGTTTAACTTTTCATTTTGGAGAGCCAAATCAACGATTTGGCGGAGCTGACCGAAGCGGCAAGCCTCCGAAACCTCACTAATCGCCTTATGCGCTATGGCGGTTTGTTGGGCGCTGCTGTGTGCCCTGAATGTCCATCAAGGGTACAATTTAATAAAGATTCCTGATTATCAGGAAACACGATCTTTGAGAGAT
>NZ_JBNGOZ010000017.1:0-107042 GCF_050589825.1 Carboxylicivirga longa
TAAGGAAAGGTTTTTGAAAATAGACCTATGTTATCAACAACTAATCGGTTTTACAACGCATTATTAAACTATAGCCTTCTGATTATACCATATATTTTAATGGTGATATTGTAACAATGGAGAGTGACCAACCACAGTATGTTGAAGCTGTAGTGCAGGAAAATGGGAAAATAGTATTTGTTGGAACTAAAAAGGAAGGCCTTAAAAAATATGGTGGAGCAATACCGGTTGATCTTCAGGGGAAAACGATGCTTCCTGCATTTTTGGATGGGCACGGACACTTTTTTAATGTTGGTTTTACAGCAATGTGTGCCAATCTTTTACCGCATCCTGATGGACCGGGTGCAGATGTCGCTTCTATTATAGAGACAATGAATACGTATATGGGTAGCGAAGATGAAAAATTTATGCTTGAAAAGCTTGGATGGATTATCGGTAATGGATACGATGATTCGCAACTTGCTGAAAAAAATCATCCCAAAGCCAGCGATTTGGATAAGATAAGTTCTGACATTCCTGTTATTATTCTTCATCAATCAGGTCATCTAGGGGTTGTTAACACTAAAGGTTTAGAGCTTGCGGGTTATACTTCTAAAACACCTGACCCCAATGGAGGCGTTATTCGAAGAGATGAAAAAGGAAATCCAAATGGCGTATTAGAGGAAGCGGGAATGTATAATATACTTTTCCCCTTACTAGGGAAAATGGATGCAGAACTAGCAGTTAAAGCCATAAATAAAGGACAGGAAGAATATGCTAAAAAAGGCTATTTAACGGCACAAGATGGCAGAACAACTATTGAACAATTAGCTGCCTTAAGACAAGCGGCTGATGGTGGTCTATACTATATCGATGTAGTTGCTTATCCAGATATGACCTTGGGAACCGACTTTATAACAGAGGGAACATATATCCCTTCGCACAATTATAAGAACAGATTTAGAGTAGGAGGTGTGAAACTTACATTGGATGGATCGCCGCAGGGTAAAACTGCTTGGCTGACTAAATGCTACCATGTTAATCCTGAAGGTCGTACGGGCTGCTACGAAGGTTATCCTATTATGAATGACGATAAAGCTACTGAATTTGTTAAAACAGCATTTAAAAATCATTGGCAGATATTGGCACATACCAATGGTGATGCAGCTATCGATCAATATATATCCGCAGTAAAAGAAGCTGAGAAGGAGAATGCTTACGCTGACCGTAGAACAGTTATGGTTCATGGGCAAACCTTGCGTAAAGATCAGATTCCTGAATTGGTTGATCTTAAAATTTTGCCATCTCTTTTTCCAATGCACACATTTTATTGGGGTGATTGGCATCGCGAATCAGTATTAGGTGAATCAAGAGCTGATTATATATCTCCCTGCAGAGATGTTATCGATGCCGGACTAACAATTACTTCGCATCATGATGCTCCAGTTACTTTTCCTAACTCAATGCGTGTTTTAGATGCTACGGTAAACAGGGTTACACGAAGTGGTAAAATATTGGGTGCAGACCAAAGGATTACGCCTTTCGAAGGACTAAAAGCTTTAACAGATTGGGCTGCTTATCAATATTTTGAAGAAGAAACAAAAGGTACGCTTACCGAAGGTAAACTTGCAGATTTTGTTATTCTGGATCAAAATCCGCTTAAAATAGATCCGATGGATATTCACAATATAGAAGTATTGGAATCGATAAAAGAAGGAAAAACTGTTTATAAAGCTAAATAACTGTTGTCAATATTTTGTACAAGTAATGGCAGGCGTGTGGTAAATATTAAGGTTTCTTATCCGTTTATTCGCGTGGCGGTTTGACAGGAAATCACAACGCAATCAGCCACTACTCATTCTATTTACAGTTAGCAACCTAAGTCAAATACAGATATTTCAAATCATACCAAAATCAGAGATATGAAACCAGAAAAGTACATTTTAATTTTATTTGCAGCTTTACTCATAATTAGTTGTGAAGAAGAAAGGCTTGCGAATCCGACAATATCAACAGTTAAGGTAAATAATATTGGAGCAAGTGAAGCCATAGGTGGCGGAACAATAGATGCTGATGGTATTTTACCCGTATTATCTCGTGGTGTCTGTTGGGGGCTTATTTCTAATCCAACCTTGGGCGACAGCTATACTATGGATGGTAAAGGAGTTGGGAGTTATGAAAGCATGCTTACTAACTTAAATGCAAATAGACAGTACTTTGTTAGGGCATACTACACGAATGAAAACGATACTGTATATGGTGACCAGTTGGAGTTTACAACAGTAGATTACATAATGTTTAATCCTGGCCTAAAGTATGGGAGTGTGGAGGATATAGATGGGAATGAGTATAAAACAATTCAAATTGGAGATCAAATTTGGATGGCGGAAAATTTAAAAACAACAAGATATCAGAATGGTGATCCAATTGATCATCTTACTGATATAAACAAATGGGGGCATTTTCAAATAAATACAGGCGCCTATATTTATTACGATAATGATATCATTAATAAAGATATTCATGGGGCTCTCTATAATTGGCATGCAGCCGCAGATACCAGAAATATAGCACCAGCTGGCTGGCGTGTTCCAAGCAAAGATGATTGGCAGAAATTAATAGATTATTTGAATTCCTATGCCAATGATAATTATGGATATAAATTACGTGAAACAACTTCAGCACACTGGTACTTTAATGCACAGATGAGAATGGTTTCAACCAATAGTACTGGTTTGACCAGCATACCTTCGGGTAAAGCTGTTGGTGGGAAATTTATGGATAAAGGTAATTCTTGTGCGTATTATTGGACCAGTACAGGTACTTTGGATGGTTCCAGTTGTATATACTTACACGATAATATTATAATTGATTATATGCAGCCTAATGCCAGAGGCTTCAGCATTAGATGCATAAAGAATTAAAGCAGCTGCTAACCCATTGCATAATGTATATGGGCGATGTGTTGCTTGCAAAGCCTCTACAGATAAGACAAGCGCCAAAGTGTTGGTCTGAATTTGATAATAAGCAGCTAAAACTTTATAATCGTTATGACTACCGAAAGAAACAAGATGAAGTGTCTGAAATTTATTATCGTAAGTTTTTTGGCAATCATATCATGCAAGCAGCATAGTGATAGTGAACATAGCAACTGTCAGTATTTTGACAAAACATCGGTCGATACAAGCGCAGCGGATATGTTAATCGCAATTACGGACGAAGACTATCTTCAATATGGTGCACGCATTGCGTTTGTCAATGCGGATAAGGATACCATAATTCCCTATGGTAAATATACATATTTGGGAAGTGATACATTAAAGCATTATGCAAATGTGATGGTATACAAAAATGATAGCCTACATGGAAGATTTGTGGCAATTGACAGAAATGAGAATATACTCTACGATATTGTTTTTTTCGATAATGGACCCGACTACTTTCATGAAGGTTTAGTACGAGTATTAAGAAATGGCAAGATGGGCTTTGCCAACAAATATGGACAAGTTGTTATACCCTGTGAATATGATTTTGCCAGGAGGTTTAAAAATGGAAAAGCTGAAGTTACTTATAGAGCAACTCAATTTTTGGATTCCGAAGAGCACAAACAAGTGCTTAGCGACGAGTGGTTCCAGATCGACAAAAGCGGTAACAAAATATGATAAGGGTGCATTGTACCCTGCAAAAGCCAAAAACTAAATAGTATGAGAGGAATTTTATTACTTACCCTGTTTCTGATCACTCTTTTATCCTGCGATAAAGAGCAAGATGGTGAAGTGACGAAGCTGAACGATTTATTTTTGGTTACGGGCATGCATGTTGTGGATGCTTACGGACATGTAATGCAGATCTATGGTAATCCCAACGACTCCAACAGGGAGAGTACTGTTGACAATGAAGGTGTTATAGGTGGTAGTAATTATAGCTACGCTTTTTATCCCAACCCGGTTTCCGATATATTGACGATTCAAACACCTGTGGAAAAAATAGAATCGCTTTGGGTTGTCAAAGGAAAAGTATCTTCCAATTATAGAAATATTGACTTCACAGATTACTTTACTACAGAGACCCTCGATACCGTTGATATAGATAGAAATAGCGTAGTAAAACTTAAAGACATTAACGCAACGAGGGTATTGAATATTAATCTATCTGAAGAAGTTGAAGATGGTTTCTATAAGGTGATTTTTAAGACAGAAAGCTCTGTGCATTGGTTTTCAATTATTAAAACCGGAGAAGACATCGAAACCGTCGAACAAAAATATTTTCCCTGGTAAGAGATACAAAACTGTACTTTCAATCAGACAACGGTGGTCTCTTGTTCAAATTATGCATTTCTCCTGTTAAAACCCCTGCATTGATGAGGATGCAAAGGGGTGGCTGCGTATTATTTATCTACATTTGAGTCGATGATTTTCGGGCTGGCCAGCCATGGTCATGTGCGAATCATTTAATTGAGGTATGAGTTTTTTCGATTAGTCTTATCTTTAGGGCTACTAAAAAGCAGGTGAGTCCTGTGTAATTAAGTGAAAACCAAAAAACAATATCTGTTAATTAAACAACTAAAGACATTTAAAATGAAGAAAGAAGTAGCAGTAGGAATTGATATCGGCGGTACAAATACAGTAATTGGAGTGGTAGATCGTAAAGGCAATTTATTGGCCGAAGCTTCTACACCCACCTTAACCAATACCGATGTAAAGAATTATCTGGATGTGTTGTCAGCCAAGATCAACGAGACTGTTTTTAATTTAGGCGAAGACGTTGAGGTGATGGGTATCGGTGTAGGTGCTCCCAGCAGTAACTATTACACGGGTGAAATTGTGGGTGCCTCCAATCTGGGATGGGGCGATGTGGTTCCTTTCGTGGAATTGCTACGCGGCTATTATGATTATCCGGCCATTGCTTTAACCAACGATGCCAACTCAGCAGCGCTGGGTGAAATGATGTACGGTGGAGCCCGCGGAATGAGTAACTTCTTTATGCTTACCTTGGGTACTGGTGTGGGAAGTGGTATTGTTATCAATAACGAATTGGTGCTCGGGCACGATGGTTTTGCCGGTGAGCTGGGCCATGTGATCACAGAGCGTAACGGACGCGAGTGTGGCTGTGGCCGCAAAGGCTGTCTGGAGACCTATGCATCGGCCACAGGTATCTGCCGTACTGTATCGGAATTGATGGCTACTACAAAGATACCAAGTGACTTGCGTAAGGTGCCATCAGGGCAGTTTACTTCAAAGATGATTTATGATGCAGCCGTAAAGGGCGATGAACTGGCCAAGGAGGCTTTTGAGCGTACCGGTGAGATGCTGGGGCGTGCCATCGCCGATTTTGTGGCTTTCTCAAGTCCCGAAGCCGTATTTCTGTTTGGTGGCCTGGCGCAGGCTGGCGATTATATTATGAAGCCTACCAAAAAGTATATGGAGGAGAATATGTGCTTCCTGTACAGCAACAAGGTAAAACTACTGCCCTCGGAGCTGGATGGTGCTAAGATTGCTGTGCTGGGTGCCAGTGCCGTAGTATGGAAAGAGTTGGAGCAGCTAGAGCAGTAACGAGTAATCGTATCAATCTACTTAAAATTAAGTAAAATGAAGTATAAAATTTTAGCAATAGTACTACTTGCCGGTGTCTTGGGTGCTTGTCAGGCTGATAATAACGAGGAGCAACTTGTTGATTACGTCGATCCCTTTATTGGCACCGGTGGCCATGGCCATGTATTCCCTGGTGCCACTACGCCCTTTGGCATGGTGCAGCTAAGCCCTGTTAACGGGGTGAGTGGCTGGGACTGGGTGAGTGGTTATCATACCTCGTCCAGCGAGCTCGTGGGTTTTGCCCATCAGTGCCTGAGTGGCACCGGTATAGGCGATCTGGCTGATCTGCTGATACTGCCCAGTAATAAAAGTGTAGCATCGGATACTATCGGTGGGGGAAAGAATTTTCTCCAAAATTATAAGGGTACTTATAGCCACGATAAAGAGTGGGCCCAGCCCGGTTATTATGCTGTTGATCTGCTTAATAGCGGGATTAAAGTTGAGCTCACGGCCAGCAAGCGCGTAGGGATGCACCGTTACACCTTTGGTTCCGGCGATGCACGTTCTGTGATTGTGGATCTGGGGCATGCCATCAACTGGGATAGGGCAACGGATACCTATATTGAGCAGGAGTCGCCAACGCGTTTTGTGGGTTACCGCATGTCTTCGGGATGGGCGAGTGAGCAAAATCTGTATTTCGTCATCGAGACCAGCGAGCCGGTCAGTGCTTTTCAGGTGATTAAGGGGGGTGCTCTGCTGGATCAAAGCAGCCTTAAAGGTACTGATGTAAGGGCCTCATTATCCTTTGATACTTCCAATGCTAAGCCTTTGTTGCTTAAAGTTGGGTTGTCATCGGCCAGTATTGATGGAGCGCGCATGAGTATTGAGAAGGAGATACCCGGTTGGGACTTTGATGCACAGCGTCAGCTGGCAGCTAATGTTTGGGAGGACGAGCTGCAGAAGATTAAAGTAACATCGCCCGAAGAAGATGTGAAAACCATCTTTTACACGGCCTTGTATCATAGTATGATTGCTCCTTTTACGCACAGCGATCATAATGGTGAATACAAAGGATTGAATGGTAAGGTGAATAAAGCCGAGGGCTTCGATCGTTACACGGTATTTTCACTGTGGGATACTTTCCGTGCCAGTCATCCTTTGTTTACTATTGTGCAACAGGATAAGGTGCGCGATTTTGTTGAATCGTTTATGGCCATCTATCGCGAAAGCGGACTGTTGCCCGTGTGGGAGCTGGTGGGCAACGAAACCAACTGCATGATTGGCTATCATGCCATTCCGGTAATTGCCGATGCCTGGCAAAAGGGTCTCATCAGCGATATGGATGGCGATGCCTTGCTGGAGGCCATGGTGACCAGCGCCAATTCTGATTTAGCCGGTCTTCCGCATTACAGAAAGCATGGATACCTGCCGGCCGATCTGGAGAATGAATCCGTGTCCAAGGCGCTTGAATATGCCTACGACGATTGGTGCATTGCACAGATGGCCAAGTCTCTGGGTAACGATGAGGTGTATAATACCTTTATGGAAAGGGCGGCCTTCTATCAGAATCATTTTGATGCCACCACTGGCTTTATGCGCGGTAAGCTGGCCAATGGCCAATGGAAAAAGGAATTTGATCCTTTGTTCTCATCACACCGTGAGGATGAGTATGTGGAAGGCAATGCCTGGCAATACTCATGGTTTGTGCCCCATGATATGAATGGCCTTGTGAAGCTACACGGCGGTAAAGATGCCTTCGTTACCAAGCTGGATTCACTGTTCACCATCGAGGCAGCGGTAAAGGGTGAAAATGCGTCGCCTGATATCAGCGGTTTGATAGGTCAGTATGCCCACGGTAACGAGCCCAGCCACCACGTGGCCTATGCTTATAACTATGTGGGCATGCCCTGGAAAACTGCAGAACGTGTGAATGAAATACTGCGCACCATGTATACTACGGAAGTAGACGGCCTCTGTGGTAATGAAGACTGCGGACAGATGTCGGCCTGGTATGTGCTCAGCTCCATGGGATTCTATCCGGTGAATCCGGCCGATGGCAACTACATACTGGGATCTCCACTGTTTGATGAGGTTAGCGTCAGCCTTGCAAACGGGAAGACTTTTACCATTACAGCTGAGAACAATTCGCCTGAGAATATCTACATTCAGTCGGCTACACTCAATGGTAAGGCCATGCAGCGTTCGTGGTTTTCCCATGCCGATCTGCTTCAGGGAGGTCAGCTTAAACTGGTGATGGGGAATCAACCCAATGATGCCTGGGGAACCTCTGATTTGCCACCCTCCATGACGCGCTAGAAGTACGATTAATAAATAACAGGAGGAAGTCCGAAGTTTAAGTATCACGATGATATTTGAGTTTTCGGACTTCCTTTTTTCGTTCAAGTTAGCCGGCGAAATTGATAAACCTAAGCGCTTATATTTTTCTCTTGAAGTCTGTGTGAATCTGTGGACAGTTATTCAATCCCCCCGAGTGTTATACCTTAAACAAGCTGATAAACCGGTTCCCCTTTTCTTTGGGGGACAAGTCTTTTATAAGTTATGCGAATCAATAGTCGAACCCACACCGGGGTTCTGTTTGTAACATATTTATTTACCATGGGTTGCCCCCATGGCTATTGAAATTAAATCCCTTCGGGCAAAAAAAATGTCCGTAGGACATTAACAATAATAGCCCTGTGCGAAGCGGGGGGTTATGAATAGGGTGAGAAAACAACCCTTATATGGGTTGAAGGTTTATATTAAGCAGGTTTCAACTATTGATTCGCATAAATTCTATGATGCTTATAATGCAGCGCATTACATCTTTCTGCCAAACAAAGGCAGAATATTACAGAAATGGTACTATTAACAGTTCCTATTTGCAAGGACACTCCGCTTCTGTTATTTTCGTCATTTAAAAATTAACAGGATGGATGGTGATAAAAGGCTGAAAAGTATTTACAACCTACTTATTATTGCGCTGCTCTTACTGGCAGTAGCCATACGAGGTGGCGCTACCTTCGAGTGGTTAAAACCCAATGAAGCACCTCTCTATACAATGACGGATGTTCAAACGGTATTTCCTAAGGCATCTGGTTTCGATAAAGAATCAGACAATAGCCTTTCTGTTTATGATAAGGATGATCGTTTATTGGGTTATGCACTTGTTTCGTCCGATTTTGAAGTAAGTGATCAGGGGTATGGCGGTGCGGTACCTATTCTCATCGCCTTAAACACGGACAAAATCGTGACCGCAGTACATCTATTAAAACACAATGAAACGGGTGATTTCATCAAGCATCTGCAAAAAAAAGGATTGCTGGATAGCTGGAATCAGCTACCTCTTGATACCTTGTTAAGCAGCTTTGAGGTAGATGCGGTTAGTGGTGCCACCAAAAGTAGTCAGGCCATTATCCGTACCTTTCGTAGCACGGTTAATGAGCATCTAAATACTGCATCGAGCGGTATGAACATCTCTGTGATGCGTGTGCTTCAGCTTTTTGCCATGCTGTTGCTGATTGCTTTTTCTTTACTGATGATGTTTCGTAAGCGCTTCCGGAAATTATACATCTACTATCTGGGCGGGGTTGTTCTGGTGATGGGGCTGTGGCTCAATAAGATGTTGTCACTGGAGTTGCTTCACGTATGGCTAAGCAGTAGCCTCTCGTGGCAAAGTAACTGGGAGCTTATCATCATCTTGTTGCTCACGCTTGTATTAGCCCTTCGAGGGTACAAAAATTATTATTGCACCTACTTGTGTCCCATGGGTGCTGTGCAGATACTCACCGCTCGTCTGTCACCCTTTAAAAAGCGAGCCTTAAATCTGAAAGTTTCGGTATTCAATATCCGACTCATATACTTGAGCCTGATTGCTGCCGGATTAATTATAGGCTACAGTTTGCCTTTGGCCCACCTGGAGCCGTTTATGGCATTTTCCTATCAGGTGGCTTCCGTATGGTTATTGGCAGCAGCTGCTCTGATTGTTATTCTGTCTTTGTTTTTTCACCGGCCCTGGTGTCAGCTATGCCCAACCGGATGTTTGTTAAATACGATACCTGCTTTGCACAAAAAGCGTAAAACATAAATGCTATGCGAAATAAATCAACGCTATTGAATGTTTTTTTGGCCGCTATCATCGTGGTACTGGTTTATCAGGTCAGTAATCAGAAAATACCTGCCCCCAAAGTACAATCTGCTAATGGCAGCAGCTATGTTTCGTTAGGCGATACCGTGGCTTCTGAAAAGCGCTCGCTGGGACCCAAAAGTTATATTATGCCCAAACCTGCGCTGGTAATTGGCTCCTATGGCAATGATGGTACGCCCAATATTATGACGGCTGCCTGGGCAGGTATTGTCAACTCCGACCCTTTGAGTGTTGGCGTTTCCATCCGAGCTTCGCGCAAGAGCTATGAGAATATTATGGCCACTAAAGCTTTTACCATTAATGTGCCATCGGCCAGCTATGTTGCAGAGATGGATTATGTAGGGACTGTGTCGGGCTACGATGAAGACAAATTTAAAAAATTAGGGCTCACAGCTGTTAAAGGAAGCCATGTTGACGCACCTTATATTGGTGAGTTTCCGCTTGTAATTGAATGTGAAGTTACCGAGGCCATTGATTTGGGCTCGCACACGCAGTTTATTGGAAGGATTATTGATACTAAGGTGGATGAGCATTTGATCAAACAAAATGGGCATATTGATATTGAGCAAATGCAACCTGTTATTTTCAGCCATGAATATTATTATGGCTATGGACAGCGCCTGGCTAAACCCTCGGATATTTATAAGGTTTTTAAAGATGATATGGAGCCTGATATGCCTGCTACCCGGTATGCTAATTCTACACTTTCAAGTATTTATAATCGAAAGAGTGTACGACATTATACTTCCAGAGTTGTGAGTAAGGGACAGCTGAATGAGTTGCTAAGGGCAGGCATGGCCGCACCCACAGCCATGGATAAGCGTCCCTGGGCTTTTGTGGTGGTGCAGGAGCGGGCACTGCTCGATAGCCTGGCGGCTGCTTTGCCTTATGGTAAAATGCTCTATCAGGCCACGGCGGCCATTGTGGTGTGCGGCGATCTGAACAAAACCCTGGATGGAGAAGTGCAGCAATATTGGATTCAGGATTGCTCAGCTGCCACCCAGAATATACTGTTGGCAGCCGAGAGCATGGGACTAGGTGCCGTATGGACAGGCGTTTACCCGCGTCAGGCGCGCATAGAAACGGTGACAGGTCTGTTAAATATTCCCGAGTCAGCCATTCCCCTTAATGTGATTGCCGTAGGATACCCAACCGGCGAGGATCAGCCCAAAGATAAATGGGATGAGACAACTATTCACTGGGAAAAGTGGTAACTTAATGTGCAAATTACTGATTGTCAACCACCCGGGTCTTGCTCCATGCGTCGTGCCAGCCTCTGATGTTAATCAGTAAGAAAGAGAAGGCATCGAAAGGCACAAAGCGCAAGAGGGTTCGCAAAGCGATGCTGCCTGCACCGGGTTTCTGTCCGCTCGCATTTACTACACGGGTATTGGTAATGAGTTTGCCCAGTGTGCGTCCGCTTGTTGCTTCAAAAATAAAATAGTAAAGATAGGTAGCCAGGTAGGCCCAGGCATAATGAAGCAACAGGTCCTCATCGGGGTATAGGCTGGCCGGCCATCCGCCAAATGTGGTTATTACTTCGTAAATATTAAGCAGAATAAGCAGGGTGAATGCACAGCCAATCACATCGATCAGGCGGTTCAGCAGACGCTTCATTTTGGGAGCCTCCTTCAGGCTTTGTCCCGATGGACGATGTTGTTTTACCAATTCAGGGTCTTCACGGTATAAAGTACAAGCCACGTCAAAGGCAGCCGGTGCATTGGTAAGACTACAAATAATGCCTTTTTCATCCGAAACACGACGGAGTTTGCAAACCTTACAGTACTTAAGCCGATCTTCTCTCTTCATGCCAATATTATTTATTTTTTGCAGGCGCAAAATACAAATAATTAACACGACTTGTATGAGCTGGTAGAACGTTCAAGATGTTTTATGGAACGGTTCTCAATCACAAGGCTCTTGTAAGGAACCGTTCCGTAAATAGTTAGTTAATATGGAACTTTCAGAGCTTAATGCTAATTGCGATGTCTGTTTTTTTATCGGGCATCAACCGCAATGACGCAGCTGAGCTTCTCACGCACTGTTTCACCGGAAGGATATACAAGGCTGCAATATACTATATAGATGCCCGGCGACAGCTGAGTACCCTTATTATTTAAACCGTCCCAGCGGAAATAGCCTGTAGCCGATAGGGTTTGGTTATTCACCAGGTAGCGTACTTCATGTCCCCGCGCATTGTAAATACGCACTGTGGCTGTGGCATCTGTTTCATCTGTATTGTAGTAAAGCATCAGAAAATCATCGTTGCCATCGCCATCGGGCGTAAAAACCTCGGGCGTAATGCTGAAGGTCTGTTTTCCCGAAGGTTCCTCGCCCGCTTGTTGGGAGTTGGCGTAGCCGGGTGTGGCGAAGCCCGCTGTGGAAGCTGCCGAATGCCAGTTGTTGGTTTCATGGGTGGGAGATTCCCAGCTAAGGCGCTCCAGCGAAACACCCTCGGTATCTTTGATCAACTCAAAATGCATCTTGTCGGTGTAGTGAAAGTCATCCATGATAAGGCCGGCCTTGTTGCAAAGAACAACGCGCCCCTCGTCATCAGGGTAGGATGGCATGGAAGCAGCTTCTGTCACTTGTGCTTGTTCGCAGTGGTAAAAAGTACATAGGGTCTCAATGTCGGTACTGATGGCGACGTAGTGTTTTGGCATGAGGAGATGTTGTTGGCCTGCTATCGCATGAAGCCTCGTTATGTTTTCGGCTTCTATCGTGGCCAGATATACTGTGGCCATATCAATAATTTTATCAGATGCATTGTAGAGTTCCACAAAATCGGCGCCATCAGGATAGGGGTTAAACAGTACTTCGTTAATGAATAAATCGCCGGGTGCCAGCGTGTCGGGCCTGCCAAAAGCCAGAGGGTCGTTTAATAATAGCTGCTTACCCGACACATCGCTGATGTTAAGCGCGCTTAGGAAGTAAACAGTATTAGGTGTCAAAGGCTTGTTAAAATGCATTTTGAGGGAGCGCAACAAGAGCGTATCGTAGGTGAGATGGCTTACGCCCGGGTCAGGGGTAATGGTATAATTTACGTTTTCAAAAAGCATACACTCGCTAAAGTCAATTTGCAGGCGCTGGTTTTCAAGGAGTTGAATGTTGCTGATTTGCGGGATTGTGGTATCGGGATTGGCGACTGCTGTTGAATTAAGCAGTGAGGGCGTACCGCCCCTTAAATCCATGCACCATCCGTAGTTGGATGGATGGCCGCTATGGTTGGTGGCGTCAGTGCGTTCAACCGACCATCCGCCTTCTTTTTTAAAACCCTCGCTTCCGATGGTGTTGGGCTCGTAACGAAAAGCGTCAATCACACGATTTTGAGGACTCAGAAGTGCCATGGTGAAGCCTGCGTTAATCAATGACGGCATGTCCGATACGAATACGGTTTGAGGAATGAGCCACTCATCCTGACGGCTTTCGTCTACCAGGCATAGATAGCTTTGAGCTTGAAGGATGCTGTCGGGCAGTGTGCAGGTCCTGTCATTGATCATCATCTGCCAATCTGCCAGAGGGATGGGGTAGTCAGTGTTGTTGACGATCTCAATATACTCCTCTTCGGGCAGATCCATGGGAGGCGTCGGATCGGCCATCCATTCGTTAAGCACCACATCGAAACGCTGAGGTGCGTGATAAAGGATTTGGGTATCCAGTGGTGGCAGTGTATCACCAACAGCATCAACGCAGCGCTCAACGGTTAGTTGGTGGTAGCTATTTTCCTGTAATGGTGTGGCTAAAATGAGGTGGTAGTGATACTCATCAAGCTCCCGGATCGTATCTATAAGCGGAGCTGTGTTATTAATCAGGAGGGTGGCTTTGCGTAGGTTCTCCATGGGAACATGCTTGGTGAAGCCTAGTTGCAGGGTGTTGCTGTTGATGAGGTGATGGCTGCGGTAGCGTACGCGTTCATAGCTGTAGGGAAGGGCAGCTCTTGGCATGGTGTTGCCCGCTTCATCGCTGATATTAATTATGATGAGGCTGTCCTTTTGTGTGTCGGCAAGCAGGGGCGAGAAATACAACTGTATATTATGCTCGTTGCTATTATAGCTTATAGCTGAAGGATGACGTCCGTTGGAGCTAATGCGGAAATTGTCGGATTCAACATGATTAGCGTCGAGGGCTTCATCGAACTTTATAAGCATATTGCTGCCATTGAGTACTTCAAAATGAGTGATGGAAGGTGCGTGTTGATCCTTGTAGGGCTGACCGCTCACCATCAGGTCGTCGAAATAGAATTTGTCGGCACGTGTGGTGGTGTATTGGCAGAAGATGCCAAAGTAATTAGATGAATGCAGAAAGGGGTACGAAGCGCTGCCTTCCTCATGCCATTCGTCTGCTATGTATGATTGTAGTTGCCAGTTATTACCCTCTCGACTGATGCGTACAAGGGCTTCGACATTGGATTGGTTGAGGCGACCCGGAAGTCCTTCAATAATTTTTGTATTTCTTCCGTTTTCAAGGGCATAGAGGCAGATATTATCATCGCTACTGCCCAGCTCAACATAAATGGCGCGGGTGGCATTAGGCAGATCTGCTATGTCACTAATCAGGTACACGCGTGCATAATTGCCCGACGAAGGGTTAAAGTTCATACGGATGCGAAACTCCCAAGTGGCCTCTTCGGAAATAGTGCTATGCGTTGACAGGAACGAGGTACCTGCCTCCTTGTTCATTAATTGCAGCTGCAGGTCGCTGTTAATGACAAAATGCGCTGTGTTGCCTTGCCAGGTGGGGTTGGCCGTGAAATCACCATCGTTAAATGACTCGTTGAGCTGTGCCATAAGTGAATAGGGCAGAAGTATTAAAAGAGTAAAAATTCGTTGCATTGGATTAAGGGTTAATGTAAATATTTCTATTTTTGTATTGAAACGTAAGCAAGTGATCAATCCACCAACACAAAACAATTTAACACAAATTGCTTACTAAGTAAAGTTATATCACCCTTGAGTGCGTGCCCCTTAATGTTTTTGCCGGGCGGGTGCTCTTAATTTAAATGTATCGAAATGAAGGTAGCAATCGTTGGTGCTAGTGGCGCTGTAGGACAAGAGTTTCTGAAGGTTTTGGAAGAACGTAACTTTCCGATGGATGAGTTGGTTTTATTCGGCTCGAAACGCAGTGCCGGAAAGAAAATTTCCTTTAAGGGAAAAGAATTAGTGGTAAAGGAGCTTCAGCATAATGATGACTTTAAGGATATTGATATTGCCTTAACATCGGCGGGTGGTGGTACCTCAAAAGAGTTTGCCGATACCATTACTAAGCATGGTACGCTGATGATCGATAATTCCAGTGCTTTCCGCATGGATGAAGATGTGCCCCTTGTGGTGCCCGAGGTAAATGCTGCGGACTGTAAGAATACGCCCCGCCGTATTATCGCCAACCCCAACTGCACCACCATACAGATGGTAGTGGCCTTACAGCCTTTGCACGCCCTGTCGCCCATCAAAAGGGTGCATGTATCCACTTATCAGGCGGCCAGCGGTGCGGGAGCCAGTGGTATGCAGGAGCTGGAAAAGCAAACCGAAGCCATTGTTAAAGGCGAGAAGATTGATGTGGAAGCTTTCCAGTACCAATTGGCCATGAACCTTATTCCTCAGGTGGATGTATTCACTGATAATGACTACACCAAGGAGGAGATGAAGATGTATAACGAAACACGCAAGATTATGCACAGCGATATTGCGGTTAGTGCTTTGTGTGTGCGAGTGCCTATCCTGCGGGCGCACTCCGAGGCGGTATGGGTAGAAACTGAGGAAGCCATTACTCCGCAGCAGGCCAAAGATGCCTTTGCCAAGGCCGAGGGGGTTGTGTTGATGGATGATCCTGCCAATAAAGATTACCCGATGCCTCTTTTTCTAGCCGGTAAAGATGAGGTGTTTGTAGGACGTGTGCGTCAGGATTTATCTAATCCGAAAGGCCTTAGCTTCTGGTGTGTTTCCGATCAGATAAAGAAAGGAGCCGCCCTTAATGCTGTGCAGATTGCCGAGTATATGATTAAAGAGGGACTCGTAAGATAAAACTGAACTCATTGGATGGCCGGGCTACTTATAGATATCCGGTCATCCGATGTGTATTTTGATAGGTGCCTGACTACTTGCGCTTCCGGCGCTTTTTCTTCTTCTCTTTCAGGGCCACCTTATAAATCTGGATGCCTTTTGATTTTCCTTTTAGCTTAATGGTGTCCAGCTCATCGATCTTAAATTCTTCGGGACGGCGCAACGATTCATACAAAACGCCTGATATCAGCAGGTTTTGTTTGTATTGATTACACATGGATTCAATGCGCGCTGTGGTATTCAGCGTATCGCCATTGTAGGAGATGTCGCGCTTAAACTGTCCCACTTGCAGCACCATGATTTCACCCACATGCAAACCGGCCTTAAACTCGGGCACAAGTCCGTATTGCATATCGTACAACAAGCGTCGGCGATGAATTACCTTCTGGAAAGCAAAGAAAGCCTTAAGGCAATTATTGTTGCGGATGCCCCGTTTCAGATCCCAGGAGATGATGGCACCGTCGCCTAGGTACTGATAGATGGCACCATGATAGTTTTCAACAATGGCCATGTCGCGAAAAACATCCTGTACCAGGTAACTGAATTTTTTATGCCCCAGCTTCTCAGCTATGGTAACCGAGGATTTCATATCAATAAACATGAAAATGCGTTTCTCAACTCGGGGTTTGTTAAGTGTGCCCGTTAGCCAATGAGTGAAGTTACCCACGCCTATTTTCCGAAAGATGCCACGAAATGTATTGTTGAGGATGCAGGCCAAGTAGAACCAGGCGATAAAGCGAAAGTGCTGAAGGGTGAGTGCTGGCATTTGAGCATAGAGTACGTCTATTTTGCTAAGGGCTTTTAGTGTTATGGTTTTATTGGCTGAGAAAAAGATAATGAGCAAGGCCAGCAATAGATAAAGCACAAAGCGAAAGAATACCAGGAAGCGAATGGGAGAGTAGCGCATCACCGTGTCGGAAGATACCAGATCGGGGATGGTAAAAAGCAAGGCCAGCAAGCCCGACAGTAGTACCGTATTGCCATAGATATCGTCCTTAATAAGCAGGCCGAAGTAATTAATAAAAAGTGAGTGATCGCCTGTGATAAAGATATAAAAGGCAAGTGCTGCCAGCCAGAATGCCAGATGATAGGTGAGGGAGGCAATTAAGTTGCGGGTCTGTATTTTTAGCTTATCAAATAAAAACATAGGGGCTTTAACGACGTGTGTGATGCATCATTAAGCTTTTTACATCCCAAGCACCCTTTATGTTTCGTTTGCTGCTCTTTAGTTATTAACAAAATGCACCCAGCTGAACAGCCCGAATTACTCTTCGGGCTGACCTTCCTGATTGTATGAATTATACAGGTAATCGTTAAAGGGAAAGCGTTGTGCATGAATCTTTTTTACCTCGTCGTAAATCATCTGTTTGAATTCAACAAAGTTCACCTTGTTTTTAGCCGATATGAAAATGCAGTTGGCCGGTTGCCCCATCCAGGTTTCCTTCAGGTCAGCTAGCGAGTAGTTTTCTTGTTTCTTGGGTGTCAGATCATCCTCGTCTTTGGGTGTGTATTCGTAGGCATCCACTTTGTTAAACACCAGGATATTGGGTTTTTCTGTTTTGTCAATCTCGGCAAGGGTGCGGTTCACCACTTCAATTTGCTGCTCAAATCCGGGATGTGATACATCTACCACATGTAGCAGTATATCGGCCTCACGCACCTCGTCCAGGGTCGATTTAAACGACTCTACCAGGTGATGAGGTAGCTTGCGGATAAAGCCTACTGTATCGGCCAACAGAAAGGGAATGTTATCAACTACTACTTTGCGAACGGTGGTATCCAGTGTGGCAAACAACTTGTTTTCGGCAAAAACCTCCGATTTGCTCAGTACATTCATCAGGGTGCTTTTGCCCACATTAGTATAGCCCACCAAAGCTACGCGTACCATCTTCCCACGATTTTGCCGTTGTGTGGCCATCTGACGGTCTATTTTTTGCAGATCAGTCTTTAACTTGGCAATCTTATCGCGTATGATACGGCGGTCTGTCTCAATCTCTTTCTCACCAGGTCCGCGCATGCCAATACCACCGCGCTGACGTTCCAGGTGGGTCCACATGCGAGTCAGGCGGGGTAGTAGATACTGGTACTGCGCCAGCTCAACCTGCGTTTTAGCGTGTGCTGTCTGAGCGCGGCGGGCAAAGATGTCGAGGATAAGATTGGTACGATCTAGCACCAATACTTTTAGTTCGCGCTCCAGGTTACGTAGTTGGGAGGGCGATAGTTCATCGTCGAAGATGATGGTTTTCACCTCATGCACCTTCATGAAATCAATGATCTCTTGCAGTTTGCCACGTCCCACAAAGGTTTTGGGGTCGGGCATGGTCAGGTTCTGAGTAAAGCGTTCGAAGGGTATAGCACCTGCTGTCTCGGCCAAAAATGCCAATTCATCCAAATACTCTTCAACTTGCCGCATAGACACCTCAGGTGTTTTAACGGCTACTAATACAACTTTTTCCAGTTCCTTTTTTGACGATGGGCTTTCTATCATTGATGATCTCTTTTATACGATGATTTAGGGAGCAAATATACGGCAATTTTAGAGCAACAAAAAACCCCGCATCAGCGGGGTTTTTTATATTGTTATTGTAGTAGTGACTACTGCAATACAAAGTTAATCGGTACAGTATAAGAAACTTTTACTGCTTTACCTCTTTGCTTACCCGGTTTCCACGCAGGCATGGCGTTCACCACGCGAATCGCTTCTTTGTCCAGGTTGGGGTCAACACCACGGGCAATCTTAACATCTGTTACTTTACCTTTGGTGTTCACAACGAAAGATACATAAACACGACCCTGAATTCCGTTTTCCTGAGCAATTACAGGATACTTAACTGATTGTGCAATGTACTTACGCAATGCCTCTTCTCCACCGGGGAACTCAGGCATGTCTTCTACAATAAAGAAGACCGGTGCATCTTCAGACTCTTCCTCTTCCATGGCCAAGTCAGAGAAGTCAATCTCTGTATCCTCATCCATTTCGGTGTCTTCGATGTCTAATTCTTCGTCCAGCTCCACGTCATCCTCTACAATGTTAAGCACGTCGGCTACCTTTGGTGGCGGCGGTGGTGGTGGCGGTTTTACTTCTTCCTGCCGTGTAATCGGCATGATTTCTTCCTCGGCTTCAAGCTCTTCTACCATCTCAAACTGAGACGCATCCACATCGGTTGTTGTCCACTCAAAAGCAATTAAAACAATTGCCAGAGTAACCACCAAACCGATCTGCATGAAGACGCTTTTCTTGTTCTCAAGATCTGCCTTCGGCGACTTTTTTACTTCCATAATAGATCAAAGTTTTGGTGCCTAAAGATAGCTATTATTACCAGTTATTCTCAATTTAAAGAGGACTTTTATAAACCCTCACCCAAATTTTCAGTGCATAAAAATAGAATTTTAAAATCAAATACAAGGCAAATTTCCATAGTTTTTCTATCAGCTGTCAAGAGGGTTATTAAAAATAGTGGGTTGATTCAATAACTTTCATTCATAATCAATGTCTGATTATCGCTTTGTATTCTTATTGAAATAATGAGAAGTGGGGTCTTTAGTATTATGGATTAGGTGCATCTCATCATCTGAGCCGGCAATGATAGATGGTAGTTACCTAAGCTGTACATGACCAAAAAATACAGTGTATCTAAGTTTAAGCATTGGGACTATTGGCAGCTTGCCTCTATTTCTGCCCAAAAACACCTGAATTTCGATTCTTCGACACGAGATTATTATGGAAGGGGCTTTCGCTTGTAGGGACGAGGATAGTCGAAGTATACTGCTGCAAAGAGGAGGGTCGGAGTATGATTGTGAATTTTTTTGTCTTTTTTTAGAATCGTGATATGGCTCATTTATAAGGTGTAATAAAATTGGGAATTCAGTGGGCGCCGCATTTTTTTTAAGTGACTATTGCGCTTTAGTAAAAAACATCTATATTTGCATCGCTGTTGAAAAAACAAGCACCTCAGAAAGACAAACGGTCTTGAGGAAAATACAAGATGGGGGATTAGCTCAGTTGGCTAGAGCGTTTGACTGGCAGTCAAAAGGTCAGCGGTTCGATTCCGCTATTCTCCACTGAAAATGAAAGAGTTACAAAATTTATTTTTGTAACTCTTTTTATTTGCATACTTTTTGCATACAAGAATGCCATACTCTGATTATAGAACAAGCACTTCAGTGGCATGTCGTCAATTATTATTCAAAGCATATCTTTTATAGAGAATGTGCGATAGTTCGGAATCAGTCTTATTTTATCTGAGTTTTGTGAGACTGGATAGCTAAAACCTGTCTTTTCTCAAGGCACAAATCACCAAGCATCCGTTTCTCTATTACTTCAATTTAATACACATTATTTTCATTTTGTCCTTTCGCCGGGAAGCAATTACCTCGCATAACTGAGCATATAAAGTAATACATTAGGACCAATCATTATACATATTCAAATCCTTACTTTTGTGAGTAAAAGCAATAATCATTAACTAAGTTTCTATTGAAAAAAACGACAGAATAACTGTGGTGGAAAGCTCGACATAGGTCACTTAAATTTAATTAGCTCGTAAGTCCCAGGCACTAATTGAAACTTTAAATCAGAACTTGACTGCCAAATTGGTGTAACCACCTGCTTTTCTGTATCCGTCAATCTATAGTTTAACCAATTGCGCACCTCTGAGCTTAACGAAAACTCATAAGGTGTGGTATAATCATAATCAAGCACACAATCCCCATTTGACAGACTCCATAAGTCCTTATTATATCTGACATTAGGCAGTATATTTACTTTAATCGTATCAGATTCATAATTGACACTGTAAATAGCATTACCGGAATAGGAAGCTTTTGCCGAATAACCGCACCCAATTATTTTTTTAGGTTCACGGTTGTATCCATCATTCAGACTTTGTTGAGACGTATTGGAGAAAACAACCAGTTCATTAGAATATGAATAACTGGCGTTTTGCTTAAAGGAGTACCCATAGTTCTGACTACAATTCTCCACAACTTTAGCTGGTTTTAATGGAGCGTATAATTCAGTATGTTTGAAAATCTCCCCTGCAACAATAAACGATGCAGCTTTGGAAGGTGTTGTTTTAACATTAAGCACATGAGACCCAATACGGTACGGAGCATATACAGGCAAACTATAATGCCACATTGTGGCTGCTTGCGCCCCAAGCGACCTGAATAGTCTGGCCATAGCCGGATACAAATATGAACTTTGATTATAAAATGTCTCAAACTCATATACCACTTTTGCTTTTGAGGCAAATTGCGGTAACAAAGTCCATCCATACCAATCAGGATTCTGATAACATTCAGTCAAGAAATCAGAATAATCAGTTTCTGTCAAATTAATCGGATTTTTATAATAAGGCCGTTTACAAAGATCCTGACCTGGATAACAGCAAAATGAAACAACTTCAATATTAGACTGTGCAACAGCTTCAAACACATCACGATGGTCAATCCTCATTTTATGCCAGTTACAGTTCCACACCAAAGGTTGAGGGGCATCACAATCTCTAACCCATTGATGCATTTCATTAATATAGTTCAAAACAAGCCCTTTACGATAATGATAATAGGCCTGTTCATTGTCTTCCAATGTAGTCTTTTCTAACCACATCTTATATTGCGGTACATATGCTGACTCCTTAAACGCCTCATAGGATAAATATCGGGGTTCATTTATTATTTCGTATAGGGCGATTCCTGTCTCAGAGGCATAAGTCACCCCGGTATATGGATTCACTCGATTTAGCAACTGCTTAATCCAGCGTTTTGACTTTACGACCACATCCGGGCTATAAATCCAGTCGTGATATTTCAAGGTTGTCATAAAAGAGTTGGGAACCAGATACTTCCCCTTAGGCAAGGGATTACTAACAGCTTGGGGGTTGTGTCCCATGTGATTAATAAGCGCTAGAGAAATATAAATACCCTTTGCTTTTGCTCTGGCTACCATATAATCTAAAATATCCAGAAAGATCGATTCAACTAGATTGCCGTCCTGGTCAGTAAAATCGACCGGTGTAAGATGACACCGTATCAAACCACAACGCATTTGTTCAAGCTCTTCTAATCCCCGGTCGGTAATATACTTCATGGTGTCAATAGCCAACGGAATAGTTCGGCTTCTGATTAAGTCACGATATTCCCAGGACAGATTAGGCTGAAAATTTACTCCCCAAAGAGAAAGTTCCTTTCCATTAGGAAAATATAAACGTCCATTATGCTGATAAACATAGTCATTTTGAGCCTCCACCTTGGTACAATCTAAAAAAAAAATTAAAAGCCCAACTATCCAAAGCATTACTTTTTTCATATGTATTCCAACTCTAATTAGCTTAAACGAATCATTAACTCCCAAATAAATGTCAGAGTGAACCAGGCTACAATAATACCCACAATCCACTTAAATAAACCGGGCCAGGCATGTAAGCCAACAAAAGGCCCTTTTACACCTGTGAGTGTATGTACTGTAAGATTTTCCAAAGATTTACCCTTTGGCATTTTCTCGAAGAAACTAATAAGAACAGTTGTTAAAATAACAACACTGAAACCTATAATACCCCTGTTAAGAAAGTTAATATCCGATGCGAAAAAGTAAATAACAAATGATACAAATGTGCCGGCCAGAGCTCCAATAAAAGCAGCCTTTGGAGTAGCTTTAGTACTGAATACTCCCATGATATACAAGGCAATCATTACACCTAAGGGAATGGATACCAAATCCTGAATTAAACGAGTAACCGTTTGCTCTTTGGCAGCTACCGGGATTATAAAAAATGCGATAGTCAGCACAATGGCTTGCACCACCCGGGCAAATGTTTTAATAGCCTTGTCTTTTGCCAACGGCTTAAAAAAACGTAAATAAATATCCTGAGTCATCAAAGTGCCAGAAGACGTTAGTAAACCATCGATGGTTGAAATTAAGGATGCAATCAATCCGGCAATTAAAAGTCCTCGTATGCCTACCGGAAAGAAGTTTAGAATAGCAAAAACATAGGATTCATCTGCTTTGGCAATCTCAGGCTTTAATAAATTAATACTTACCCCTACAGCATAAGCAAAGAAAAATGTAAAAACATGACCCGCACCAGTAAAAAGCATGGCCTTTTGTGCATGTCTTTCGTCCTTGGCTGCCAATAATCTTTGAACCATACCAAAATTACAGGCAATCCAAGCTGTTCCAGCCAATGCTCCCCAAATAAGTCCAGCGGGCATCGCATACCACATATCACTCATTGGACTTAAATCAAAAGGCAACAAACTACTGGCCATAGGATTACCTGCTTGACTGAGTTCGCTGGCACTCCATAAGGCCGAAAGGCCTCCAACCTTATAGATGCTCATTATACCTACCGCCATCAATGTTAGTGTAATAAACACAGCTTGGTAGATATTGATGGTCAATACAGTCTTCATACCTCCTAGCATCACATACAAACCAACAATTCCCATAATGACCAGACAAGCCCATAGCAAGCCCCAACCAAAAATTGTTTGCAGTATTAAACCGCCCAGATAGATAGATGTTCCAAGAACGATGATATTATATAAAGTCATTAACACCGAAAAGAGAGAACGACTATGCACGTTAAAGCGTTTTTCAAGCAGCTCAGGTGTCGTAACAATCTTAGAGCGCCAATATATCGGAATTAGAAACATGGCTGCTAACGGTGCAGCAATCCACAGGTTAATAGCATTGGGTTGAATCGCCAACCCCCAAACAAAACCAATACCTGCCACGCCCATTATGCCGGTGTCAATGGACATTGCAATTAATGTAAGACCCGTTTTTACCCAGTTTAATTCTTTACCTCCTGTTAAATAATCACTGGCGGAATCACCACTATGCTTTTTACTGACTAGAAAACCAGCACTTAGGATTATTATAAAATACAAAACAACGACCAACATGTCGTAATAAGTTCCATCAATCATATCTTTCTTATTTATTGCGTTCTTCTTTTAATAAGGGGAAACGTTCAGAAGGAAGATGTGCTTCCTGCATAGCTTTTCTTAACTCTTTCACTTTATCAGGGTGTAAATCTGTTAAATCTTTAGATTCAGCCTCATCATTCTCTAAGTCATATAGTTCAAACTTATCTTCATCAATATAATATATACCTTTCCACTTCCCTTTTCGGACTGCTTGTTTATATTGGTTTTTCTCATGATTAATATTTTCATTGAATTCCCAATACAGATATTTATGCTGTGGCTGGTCTTGCCCTAGCAGCGCAGGTAAAAAGGAGATACCATCTGTAAAATTTGGCTTTTGTGCGCCAGCAATATCACACAACGTAGGCACAACATCCCAGAAAGCAGAAATATGCTTAGATTCGGTTCCAGGTGCTACCAACTCCGGCCATCTAACAATCATCGGGGAACGAAATCCGCCTTCGTAGAATGAGCGTTTATATTCCCTGAATGATCCGTTTGAATTAAAGAACTCCACATCGTGACCTTCTTTATGTGCTCCATTATCTGAAGTGAAAATTACAACCGTGTTCCTATCAATCCCTGATTCTTTAAGTGCATTGGTAATTTTCCCGACATAAGCATCAAGAGCCGTTACCATACTGGCAAAAAATTGTTCTTCCTTTGGCCAATCAGTACTATCTGGCATATACTGTGTATGTTCTTCTAAAGGTGCATGCACCAGGCTATAAGCCACATATAAAAAGAATGGCTTTGTATGCGGTTTCTTGATAAAAGAAATGGCTTTATCAGTAACCAAGGCATCCATATTCACGGGGCGTTCCAATTGTTCTTTTTGTGACAGGTTATAATGCGTCCCATTCTCGTACATTGGCTCAATATTTATGGAAGAATATTCTTCGTACGATTTATGCACGCCATTTTCATCCCACAGTACGTCAATCATCACTCCTGCTTTATTAGGAAAATCGGCACTAAGCTTACCAAAATGATAATCGAATCCCCGGTGAAAAGGTGTTTGATCGGATAATTCACCACCCAAGTGCCATCGTCCGCACATGGACGTTACATAGTCTGTTCCATTTTTTAACGCCTCTGGTAAGGTGGGTATTGCTGGATCAAGTGGAGCCACGCCTACTTCTTTAATAAACTTATTGCCTCTTATTGGGCAATGCCCTGTATGTAGGCCAGTCATAAGTACAGCCCGAGAAGGGCCACACACTGGAGCTCCTGCATAATGATTGACAAATTTCATTCCATCGGCAGCTAGACGATCAATGTTTGGTGTTTTCAATTGGTCTTGTCCGAATGCTGACAAGTCACCATAGCCCAAATCATCGGCCAAAATATAAATAATATTGGGGCGTTGATTTGTATCTTCTGAAAATGTACATGCCATACTCCCTAATAGAACCAATATTAAAACAAAATATCTCATTCTTCCTTTTTATTACTTTTGTTTTCTTTGTTGATATTGTTGTATCGAACGTTTAGTAATTTGTTCTATATCCCATGTATTCCTATCGTAATACACAGGTAAAGTTGAACCTGGGTAATTATCTACACCACCAGTGGGTATATACTTACGAAGTTTCTGCACTACTTTACCATATTTCGGATTAGGAGCCAGGTTGTTCCACTCATGTGGATCTTCTTCAATTTGATAAAGCTCTTCATCTCCATTAAAATAACTGATATAGCGCCATTTGTCGGTGGAAATAGCATAATTATTTTTCCCAGCTACGGTAATTGCAGGGTGCTTCCAGTTTGCCTTTGGATTTCTCAACAATGGCTTTATATTGTTTCCTTCTTCGTGTCCAGCTAATGGCAAGCTGCATAAGGTATTAAGCGTAGGGTACAAGTCAATGAGTTGCACCGGTTGTTTACAAATACTGTTTTTGGACATTCCCGGGGCACTGATAATCAACGGTACCCTTGCTGATTCTCGCCACAACGTAAATTTACTCCAGGTTTGTTTTTCTCCAAGGTGAAAACCATGGTCGGTCCAAAGCACAATAATCGTATTATTGGCATACGGACTGTTTTCGAGCGCATCCAGCACCTTGCCAACTTGTTTGTCAGTAAATGCAACTGAAGCAAGATATGCCTGCAAAGCCTCCTGATGCCATTCTTTTTGAGTTATTTCAACGTCATAGGCATAACGGCCTACATGCATAAAATGTCCAAAAAATTCAGCTGCTGCAGGCACATCATTCAGGTCATTTTCTTTTTTTATTACAGGACTCAAACCATCAACCGGAAATTGCTCAAAGTACTTTTCGGGCACAAACCAAGGTAAATGAGGTCGGAAAAAACCTACTGCCATAAAAAATGGTTGGTTAAATCCTTTTTTCAGTCTATTAACGGCCCATTCCCCATGTCGGTGATCCCCTTCCGCTTCGTCTCCACTATCTGTAGGGCCAAATTTAAAATGCCCCCATGGCTGTTTAAATTCAGATTCTATAGGTTTACCATGAGAGCCATCACGTGGTGAGCTAACCGAAGGCCAATATTCATCCCATTCTTCCGGAGAACAACCGTGCCCGTCGTAATCGCTGCCATGGTGAATTTTACCTGTTCCGACAACATAATAGCCGTTGTTTTTAAAGTGTTCTGGCAAAGTAATTACATCCAAAGCGGGCATTTCCTTCCGTTTTTGAAAACCATAGGCTCCACTGTTAAACGGGTAGATACCCGTTAACAAACTATTACGGGAAGCAGCACACATCGGAGCCTGACAATAGGCATTTGTAAACGAAACACCCATCTTTGACAATCGGTCGATATTTGGGGTTCTAACCTTTGAAAAAGTTTTGGCATAACCTACATAATCCCGCAAATCGTCAATCGCAATGAACAGGACGTTGGGTTGGCTGTTTTGTGCCATGCTACTTCCCCAAAACATCCAGGAAAACAGTATTAAACTTGCTACTCTACCGATCATCATTATTTAGTCTATAGTTTCTCCTTGCCAGACAGTGGCATTGTTTCTATACTTCCTTATATATTTGGCCAGTTTCTTTTGGATCGATGGGTGTTGTTCCACTACATTGTTTCTCTCGTATTTATCACTGCCATTTAGTTGATACAATTCGTCTTCCAAAAGCTCGCCATTTTGTCGACTGACCCAACGAGTATAACGCCATTCTTCTGTTCGAATTGAGTAACCCATTACATTTTTGCCCCTAGGGAATTGCGACAAGGCAAATTTGCGCACCGTTTTTCTCTTTCCTTTTAAAACAGGCACTAGACTTACACCTTCGGCCTGAGCAGGTATGTCAATACCGTTTAGTTCGCATAAAGTAGGCATCAGGTCAACAAGTTCAACCATTGAGCAAGAAGCATTTCCAATATTGGATGCTTGTGGCACTTTTATGATCAGAGGTACCCGGGCATCCAGTTCAAGGTTGGTTGCTTTTGCCCATTCACTATAATCCCCTAGCTTAAAACCATGGTCACCCCAAAGTACAATAATAGTGTTATCGAGCATATCTTTTTCTTTCAACTTTTTTATTAAGCGCCCCACCAAGTGATCGACATAACTTACACACGCAAAATATCCATGCCTTAACTCTCTTGCCACTTCGGGGTTATTAGGCTCTTTTACGTCATAGTCAAATATCTCTTTATAAGGCGAAAGGGTATAAGAGGTATGACCAAGGGGAGGCTGTGTCACCTCCGGCATTGAAATCATTTCGCGATCGTATAAATCCCAGTACTTCTTGGGTGCCACAAAAGGCAAATGAGGTCGATTATAGCCAACTGCCAGAAAGAATGGCTTATCCCCTTGACAAGTATCCAAAAACTGTTCGGCTTTTTTTGTAATACTGCCATCGGTATAGAAGTCATCGTTCACTTCAAAACACTCCAAAGCAGGTTTTTTTTCAATTGGTTGCTGGCCGTTTTTGTAGGCCTTATTAATTCGCTGACTGATTGCCTGATTATTCGGATCTTTAAACATACTTCTCCATCCCTCATCGAAACTGTCCCACGAATAACCCTTATCTAAGCCCAAACGATTATCATATATCTTACCGAACCCGATGGCATAATAGCCATTATTGCGTAAATGTTCCGATAAACTGGTCAAACCTTTTCTAGTTTCCCGCCATTCTATAGGGTTTGAACCACTCATTCCATAAACTCCCAAACGGTCAGGGTGCACACCAGTCATCAGGCTCAAACGTGAAGGCCCACACAAAGCTTGTTGGCAATAGGCATTCTTAAAAACAACACCTGTTTCAGCCAATTTATCAATGTTCGGACTAATTATTTCACTCTCTCCATAGCAATTTAATTCAGGTCTTAAATCATCGATTGCTACAAATAGAATATTATATTTATTTTGCGCACTAGCCCCTAAAGACCAACATATTAAAAGGACAAAAACAACCTTAACAAACGCCCTTTTCTTATCCATTTTATTTAGCAATTAAAACGTAAAGCAAAGAAGAACGGACATACCCGCTCTTCTTTACAATATTTAAAATCCAGATTATCTTATTACAACTTTTGAGGTATAGTTACCTTTACTACTGCTAATCTTCATAACATATAAACCATCTCCAATGCCATCAACAGGAATAACCGAATTTCCATTTATATTCTTCGATAATACTTTTTGACCGGATAGGTTGAACAGCTCCACAACTCCAATTACGCCATCTTCAACCTGTACATTTAATACATCAGTTGCCGGATTTGGGTATATATTAACGTCCAACACCTCTGCATCATTAATCGATGTAGCAGTACCTTCAACAAGTTTAATATCGTCAAAGAATATTTTTGCATTTTGAGTACCGCCTACTGCAAAAGAAAATTTAATCTTAACCCATTCGTCCGTTGCAGCAACATCATCACCACTATAATCAAAGTCAAATGAAATATATTGCCAACTTCCACTATTTACGATTACTTCTTGTTGGTCAATAAGGTATGTCCAATTACCATCAATGTCTATAGCCTGCACTATGATCTTTTCAGAAGTGGTTGAGGGGCTATAAAGGTTTGCCCAAAATCCGAGTCCATAGCTTTTGCCATTTACTAATTGGACTTCCTGTTCAAACTTTGCTTGTGGCAAATTATCTGAACGCTGCAAATTTGCCCTTAGCATATATGACCCAGAATTTGGAGATATATCGTTTTCGTTATCTGTAACTTTAAACCAGACAGTACTATTCGCGCCGTCTACAGTCCATGCTGTGGCATTCCATGTGCTACCATCATCGGTTCCTTCTTCAAAACCCCAGTTGCTCAATAAATTTTGTTGGGCATAGCTAAAAGAGGAAGTTGCTACGGCCACCATTAACACTAGTAAAATTCTTTTCATAACAATAGATTTTTTTAGGTAATTATTAAAAAGAGAGTACCTCTGCTACTCTCCTGGATGGAAGAGTGCAGAGGTTGTAATTTTAATTTCAGCTACCGATAAATCGGAATTCAGTTCATATTTGCTGGGATTTTCTATACCTACAGCTATAGCATAATCTGTACCTATATTACTTTGTAAAAAGGCTAAATCAACTTTTAAGTAAAAAGAAGCATCACGTTCACCTGAAGGACATGTCACTTCTGATGGAACATCGTACATGCCATTAGGAAGAGGCGTTACTCCGTCCTGAGTACTAACACTGGTATAAACATCAACACTATAGGCATTCAAATCTTGTAAGCCAGATCTATATACTCCTAAGAATATTAATAATTTATTATTTTCCTCATCAATTTTACAAGTTGCACCTGGCTGTTGAAGTGTTGTAATGTAGGGTTCATAATTAGCTTGTGGCATATAGATTTTAGCTATTCCCCACTCTTCATCACCTGCTGATTTTTCACAAGCACCAAAAAACAAAGCAAGTATTAAGAGAACACCTATATTATTTATTAATCTTTTCATAAGTCTTAAATTTACTTTTCATTGCCATCGAAAACTTGCCATTTCGCTCTTATTGAACTAGTTATGTGGCAAACTTCGTCAACAACAATATTATTACCAGTTGGGATTTTGTTCCAAAACATAATCAGAGCGTACAATATTGCTTTCTAAAATTGGATAGAGATACATTTTTGAAGCATCGAAATATCGTTCGGCTACTTGAACAACTTCATAGCTCAATGGTGTACCCTCACCTTGTTTAACTCCGCTAACAGACTGATTCAATACTACCTCAGCATCTTTCCAACGTTTTAGATCCATGTAGCGGTGTCCTTCGAATGCCAATTCAATACGACGTTCATGTTTTATGGCTTCACGCAACGTATTCTGATCTTCACCATTATCAACAGCAGGCATTTCTACGCCAGGTCGTGCTCTTACAATATTAAGTGCTTCTCGAGCCGTATAGCGATAACCACTATTATTATCCGGTCCGTAGGCCTCGTTCATAGCCTCGGCATAAGTCAATAAAGTCTCGGCATACCTAAATAGTATCCAACTCCTTACGTCAGATGAATTAACCGTTAAGTCAAGATTTTCATTTAAAAACTTTTTAAGGTAATAACCAGTTGGAGATGCATTGTTGTTAGCTGGGTCATCAGTTCCTCCTTCATACACCTGTAGGGTACGTCCATTCCAGGTATCGCCATTTTTAAGTATGGTGGCATAGAAACGAGGATCCTTATTGCTCCACATATCGCCAGTAGGAGCACCTTTAAACTCATAGGCATCAACCAAATTATGACATGGGGCTATCCCTGTTTGCCCGCCAGGTGTTGCAATTGGGTAATTGCTCTTCTCTAACAAATTTGTTTGACCTAATCGTAATGCCCAAATAACCTCAGGGCTTGTACTTGTATTACTTCCTTTAAATAAACCCTCATAAGAATTATCTAGACTGTACAGATTTGTTTCAATAACATCATGAGCTGCTTTTGCGGCTTTCTGCCAACGCTCTGAATTATTGTCTGGATTAAACAGAGGGCTCGCATAATACAATAAAGCTCTTGCTTTAACAGATAGTGCAGCGCCTTGTGTCATCCGACCAGCCCGTGTTTTGAAACCAGTTGCATTCCAATCAGTCACTAAACTTCCACTCACCTCATCGATAAGCGAAACAATTTCACCAACTACCTCTGTAACAGATGCACGGGGTAAATTAATTGCTTCCGGATCCTGATCATTTGTTTCGTCAATCAGGGGGACTCCACCATAGCGTTGAAATAGTTCCAGATAGTAAAAGGCTTTCAAGGCTTTCATTTCTGCCCTTAACCAAGCCATATCTTCTACATCCAGTTCATAATTATCTTTTCCTTGAGTAGTTGTAGTATCACGTCCGATAAGCAATACATCTTTGTAGTCGCCAGTATTTTCCAAGGCATAGTTAACATCATGTATACCTTGATACATATAAGCAAATTTGTCGCCGGGGTTTTTATATTTACTCCAACTACCTTCATTAAATAACTGTGAATTGGAGGTTGTAGTAACATACTGCGCTTCATCGCTCACTGCCGCAAATAAGTTGTTATCTATTGCGTTAAAACCGTTTGGAACATAAGTATAAGCTCTATGGGTAAATCCAAACAAGTATCCATAAGTTGTGTGTAATGTTTCATCCGTATGAAAGAAATCATCTTTTGTATCTAACTCACAACTTACGAGTGAGGCCAATGCCAACACAAATCCAATGATATATTTAATTGATTGTTTCATGTTTTCACGTTTTAGAAAGTAAGCGAACATCCTAAGTTGTATGATTTAATGACCGGGTGTCCATCGGGCGCCGTTGGGTCAATATCAAACTCATCAAGTGATTTACTAATTGTCAATAGGTTCATACCTGTTAGTTCAAATCGCATTTTTGAGATGCCCCAACGTTGTGTAAGGCTTTCAGGAAGCGTATAGCCAATCACCAGGTTACGCATCCTCAAATAATCACCATCGGCCATCCACACTGTTGAATTCTGGTAATTGTGATTATTGTTATCTAATGACAAACGAGGAAATGTTGCAACGGATCTTGTATCTATTCCTGCTTCAGGATAATAAGCCCATCTGTTTTGCGCTATTGGGTATGCTGTTCCGAAATCCCGAAAAGCAATACTTTTTGAAGGAATATTCAGAAGATTGAACTCACTACCATTAGTTCCTTCAAATAAAACAAAAACATCAAAGCCTTTGTATGCTATGCCCGCATTGAAGCTATAAACCATTTCGGGAAAGATGGGATTACCAATAACCGATTTATCATTGTCGTCAATCACATTATCCTCTAAAAGATCGCGATATTTGATATCTCCTGGTTGTACCTGACCGAATGAAGGTCGGGGTAACTCAGGTTTCAACTGACCATTTTGGTCAAAATCATCCACATCATAAAAACCGATAGCTTCATAACCCATTACCACACCAATTTCTTTGTTGGTGCGAGCTAAGGCCGGTAAGGTTACCACTTCTGCCATCCGATCGATATTGTTTTTATAATACATAGCCATGGCTCCGACAGAGTATGAAAAATCATTGATAGTCTGACTCCAGTTAAGCTCCAGGTCAAATCCTTTATTGCTTACTTCACCAATATTAACATACTGGGGATTAGTGATACCTGCAGTTGGTGGCAGTGTCCAATCCTGGCTAACTATTCCCTTACGCTTTTCTACAAAAAGCGCTGCATTCAACTCAAAATGCTTGAACAAACCCAATTGAAGACCCAGATCATATTTCATACTTTCCTCGGGAGAAATACCTTCATTGGCAATGTACATAGGCATCATACCGGATACATGTGACGAATTAGGGTCGCCGAGTCGTATGCCACCCTGATTGTAATAATAGGATTTATACAGATTACGGTTTGCTTTCATTGGGTCAAAACCATTTTTTCCAGCTGATACCGTCAACTTAAGTAAATCAATGGACGACATATCTTTCAAAAATGTTTCGCTGGAAATATTCCATCCCAGTGCCAAAGCCGGATAAAGATGCCAGCGATTTGACTCGTGGTAATTATCGGAAGCGGCTGCAGCAAAAGACACAGAAGCAGAGTAACGACTGCCGTAAGCATAATTAGCTACTCCACTCCAATTCAGATAGTTATATTCAGTCCACTTACCAGCTGCGCCATTGGTGCTGATATCTGTATTATACGTGTTGTACAAGATATTTGTCAAGGCATCAAACGAATGTAAGCCCGTTTGTTTGGTATACCCAATTGATGCCGAAAAATGCTGCCAGTTCCATTGGTTCTGCCCACGATCTTCGTTACGCTCATAGGGTGTATCCTCATCAGTTGTCTGTTTAACCCCATCGAAATAACGGGCATAATTGCGCGTATTACTTGCTCCATCACGAGTCCAACTACTTAACGACACGGCCTGAGAAGCATATAAACCTTCCAAAATCATATCAAGCCGTTGCTTAAGTTCAAAGTTAAACTGAACGGTGCGTTCATGTGTTGAGCGACGACCAAGTGCATTTATCGAAGCCAGCGGATTGAAATTATGGATTGGTGTTCCTGGCCAAGTCCCGTCTTCATAACGTGCCGGATATACCATATTGGGATAGGTAGCCATCTCGTTCCAAAGGTTATTATAAGGGCGATTCGGTCTTTTCTTATCAACAATACGTCCTCCAACATCAATTTTAGCGTCCATAAATGGCAACAGTTGAACATCAACATTTGCCCGCATATTAAAACGCTGATAATTAGAGTTGGCTAGTGTATCATTCGTTGGAATATCATAGAATCCATTTTGACCTACATATCCAAAATTAATATAGTAGCGAGCTTTTTCAGTGCCTCCATTAACCGATACATTGGCATCATAATAGGAACTTGATTCTTTAAGCACCTCGTCAAACCAATCCACATCAGGCAAATTTGCCATATTTGTATTATCATATACCGGAGACCACACACGCCCGTTATCGTTGCTAAAAGCTTCGTTGTATAACGAGGCGTACTGCTCTCTACCAAGTGGTTTTAAAAGATAAGCTAATTGCTGCATCCCTCCCCGTAGGTTAACATTAAAGACAGGTTTTCCTATTTGTCCTCTTTTGGTTGTGACCCATAGCACTCCGTTGGCACCACGCATTCCAAAAGATGCTAATGAATGGCCATCTTTTAATACTTCAATGCACTCGATTTCCTGGGCTGTCATTTCTGAAAAGTAGTTCATGTCTACCTGAAAGCCATCGACGAAAACAACAATTTCATTTCGGCTAAATGACGCTTTCCCTCTTATTAGGAGCTGTGCAATATTATTACCAGGCTCACCATTCTGATCCACGGCAATTAAGCCAGGTACACGTCCGAAGAGCAAGTTATTAACCGATGTCTCGGGTAGCGATATTTCATTGCCTGGCACATTGGCAGTCAATTTTGGATTATTAACATCCTGTACAACAATTTGGTTGCCAGGAATTATTATGGAGCTACTTTTTACCTCAACTGAATCTTTTTCCTGAGCCTGTATAAAACAGGTCGAACCAAGAATCAGAGCAGCCGCCCATAATGCTTTTATCTTGTATTTAGTTATCACATTTATCATGACTGAAACTTGTTATTTTATAGTTAATAGCCTGGGTTTTGCGTGATATACCCTTTATTTACTTCCGATAGCGTTATCGGAGAAAGATGCATATTTGGGTTCCATGCATAGTTTCTTGTGAGTGAGAGCCAATAATCTCCATATTGTTCTGGTTTTTTAGGATCCCAGCTTACAAGTGCTTGAAATTTGAAGCTATGCTTAGGACCTCCAATCATCACATCTCCTTTTTTCCAATGGCGAGCATGTGCATAATGCTTGTTTTCCCCATAGAACTCGACAGCCCACTCGCGTTGAATCTCCTCTCTTAATGCAGTTTGATCTGATACAGCTATATAGCCCAAACCACCTCTGTCACGAATAGTATTAAGGTAATTGAGAGCCTCGCTCGAATTCCCTTGTTCGTTGTATGCTTCTGCTAAATTCAAATAAAACTGAGCCATCCGAAACAAAGGAAATTCAAACCAGGTACGACGACCTGCCTTATACCAGAATTTACAGTTTTTTGCACAACCACGCTGTAGTTTTCGGTTCCATACGAAAGCCCAGTTAGCGCTTCCTGACACAACATCCCAATCGGCATCATTTGGGTTATTTTTTGCATTTATGCCAAAGAAATAAAGCGATGCCAGTGCCCTGGTTTCCAATTCTTCTGAACGAGCTCTATAATGAGACGACGGCAACCTGTCACCTTCATTAAGCCAGACTTGATCTGTGCCATCAGCCGTCCTGAACTTTTGCAACATCTCAAAAGTTATGCCCCTATTGCGGTGCATATGTGGGGCAGCAGCAAAAGCAATTGGGTATTCTTTATACATCCCATTATCGTTGCCACCATGTTGTTGCTTGTAAGCTAACAATACTTCTTTGTTTGACATTGTTCCTACAGCAGTCGCATAATCATCGAAAGGGTTGTCGGTATCAATTAGTTCATAGCCATTAGCCATTCCCCATTCAATTACAGCTTTATTGGCATTGATGGCATCCTGCCAACGATCTGGATTTGCATTGCCAAAGCAAATTAGATTATTTTTAGCCGGATCTTCCATACTTAAATACGGTGTTGCCGCATTAAAAAGCGGACGGGCAGCAAACATCATTGCTTCTGCTTTAATTGCTAAGGCCACACCTTTATTTATTCGTCCATAATCTTCTCCAGACCAGGCTTTATTACCAAATGTTTCACTGGCCAAATCGCACAGCTCAACTATATAATCAAAGGTTTCTTGCAAGGTAGAGCGAGGAATTGATGCGTTATCTGCAGTTAGCGTTTCTTTAACAAGAGGTACACCACCGTAGGTTTTCATCATTTGTAAATAACGATACGCCACAAGCGTTTGCATCTCAGCTTCGACAATGGTTTTGTCAGCATCGCTCATATCTGTTGCTTTATAGATATTCTCGTAAACCAGCCATGCTTTTCTGATGAAAATATAATTATTAGGAAAATAATCATCGGTATAACCGGCACCACTATGTGCATCATTGGCGATCATCCCAACTTCGCACTGCGTATTCATTGGAACCCAACCAAGACCACAAACATCCTCGCCTCCCATAATCGCCATCGTAGTTGAATAAGGCAGGTACGGTGGTGCCCATCTGGCAACAGGCAAGCCAAAAGACAAATTGGCACCATAAGCTTCTGCAATAGCATGCCTTGCATTTCTTTCAGAGCTGAAAACTTCATCCAGGTTAATCCCGGTAACCGCAGGCTTTTCAATAAAATCATCGACACAACCTGTTATTAACAGATGTAATGTCACTAATATCATCAATAATTTTTTCATTGGACTCGGAATTAAAATTGAATATTAACACCAATATTATAAACTCGGGTTAGTGGGTAAATAACCCCCTGGGAGCTAACATAGCTTTGTAATAATTCTGGTTCAAAGCCATCTGGTAGATCACCAAATTTCCATGTATGCAGATTATTGGCATTACAAAATACTTTTAGAGACTCAATACCGATATTATTGCCTATGGCAATGCGCTTAAAGGTATAGGACAATTCAACAATCTTAACTTTCAGGTGATCGGTTGAACGAAGCCAAAATGAATTATCCATCGCATTGGGCGTATCCTGGAAGGCCATCGACATCCTTGGAAAGTTAATCGCTTCACCATTATCGTAACGCTCTTGCGTCCATCTTTCATTCATATATGCAAAAGGTGTACTTCCAATACTCTCGCTAAATGGTTTAGCTGCGTAGCCGTCCATTCGGAATGTACCCTGAGCTGTTCCTGTAAGTAAAGTGTAGATTTCAAAGCCTTTAAAACCAAAGCGAATATTACCACCAAAAGTAAAACGTGGAAGATTGGAATAGGCTGTCGGAACATAATCATTTTGGGTAATTTGCCCATCCCCATCTATATCTACAAGTCTCAAATCTCCTTTTTGTACGCGGTTACCATAGACTGCATTGTATGGATGGTTCATTACCTCCTCATCAGTATTGTAAAAACCCTCGGTGCGATACGCTTTGTTTTGCCCCAGTGCAAAACCGGTGTCATTCATCCAATCAAACTCATAAGGCGGTTCTGCCATGTAGTCGATTTTATTGACAGCATAAGATAATTGTAAACCTAGTTTGTAAAACCAATCTCCTCTTCCATCGTTCCAATCGGCTTGTACTTCGTAACCTTTATTGGTCATTTTACCAATATTTACCGGTGGTAATGTATTACTATCAAGCCCAACCGTTCCAGGAACAACCTGTAAGCGGGTCAGGATATTGTTTCGTTCTTCTTTAAAGAGGTCAACAACAACTGATAGCTTATCTTTGAAAAAACGCGATTCAATACCAAGGTTATAAGATGTTTTCTTTTCCCAAGTTACATCAGGGTTGCCGACGGTATTTTCATAAGCACCCGGCGTTACTACATTATTGTAGGTTCCATCTGAATCGCCGAATGAATATACTGTCGTCAGGTTACCATTGGCATCGCGAACACTCCACGTTCCAGGTAAGAATAGAAACCGGCTACCACCAATTCCACTGTTACCTGTTTGTCCGTATGAACCTCTGACTTTTAACCAGGTTATAATATCATTTTTAGGGAAGAACTTCTCATTACTAATGTTCCAACCCAATGAGAATGAAGGGAAATATCCAAAACGTTTATCTTCGGCAAAGTTTTCAGAACCATTGTAACCGATATTAAACTCAGCTAAATAGCGGTTATCGTAATTATACGTTGTCCGGCCAACAAGTCCGTAGAATCCTTTAGGTACGTTATAATACAAGCCATTGGCTACAAAACGTTCAGCAGTAAGTAAAGCTAAGCCTGTTACCTGATGTTTCCCAAACTGACGATTGTATTCAAGGCCAGTATCTAGATAGAATTTTCTATTCTTTGACCAACGCCCCTGATTCTCATTATAAACAGTGGGTTGATCGCCATAGGAGTAAAACAATCTTTCGGCAGGATTTGAAGGATTTAATGCCACCTGATATGTTCTTAACTGATGATCTCGTTCAGCATACTTAGACAAGTACTGATCGTATGAGAAGTTAGCTCGAACTTTAAGACCTTTAGTAATGTAATCGACCATATGGTCAACCATAAATGATGTATTAAGACTACTTTGTGTTAATTCGGCCATCTTTTGCGTCAAGAGAATCGCGTTGGGCGAACGCCAACCAATAACGCCATCGGGTATCAGCTTTTCGCCAGTAAAACCTGTGATAACCTTGCCATCAATAACTCCGTATCCACTAAATGGAGGCTGACTAATCGCATTCATTAAAAGTTGCCGATATCTCTCGCCTACATTGCCGGCATTTTCACCATTAGTTGCCAAGCTACCCTTTTTCATGGTGCCTGCAATTGAAATCGCAATCTTGGTATTTTTTATACTCTTGATATCGAAGTTAGAACGAAAATTAATTTTACGACTACCAACATTTGTTGGAGCATCATCAATACCAAAATCATTAGTAACACTTCTCTGATCGGTATATCCTAAAGATGAATAGTAGGAAATATCTTTTGTTCCTCCTGAAATATTAACATTATAACGCTGTTGAGGCGAAAGCTGACCGCGGAATATTTCATCCATGTAATTAGTGTTGGTATAGTATAAGGCAGGCGTATTATTTAGCACGGCTTTTTGCTCCTCACTTAAAAAGCTCATGTCTGCCACCTCATCCGGTGTATAGTCTCTGTTGTTTTGGAATTTCCACAACTCATCACCGGTGAAAATCAATGGGTCATCAACACGACCATCATTTATTAAAGCTTCATTTTTTAAATTTGCATACTGATAAGAGTTTACTAACTGCGGAATTTCGGTTGCTGTTACCAACCCAAAGTTGGCAGAAAAGTTCACTTTTGGTTTACCGGCATCATCACGACCTCGTTTGGTTGTAACAATAATAACACCGTTGGCACCACGCACGCCATAAACTGCAGTTGCCGACGCATCTTTTAATACGTTAATACCAGCAATATCATATGAATCAAGTGAATTAAACGATTCCTGATCTCGAATAATACCATCAATAATGATTAAGGGGTTTTGATCGCCGGCAAAAGTTCCGACACCCCTAATTCGAATGGTTGATTGTTCATTACCTATCTCACCCGATGCTTGTATCGCCGTTAATCCGGCTACCTGCCCAACCATAGCATTTGATACATTAACAACAGGCGTCGCCACCAAATCCTGACTTTTTACCTGGCCAATGGCGCCAACTACCGATTCTTTCTTTTGTGAACCATATGCTACTACAATTACATCATCAAGAGCAACGGCATCTTCAGTCAATTGTATATTTAACTCTGTTTGTTCAGTTATCGTAACCGATTGATTTTGATACCCAATAAAAGAAAAAATCAAAACCTGCCCTTTTTCAACCATAATATTATAGCTTCCGTCAGTAGAGCTGATGGTTCCCTGAGCCGTCCCTTCAATATAAATGGTGGCGCCAGGTATTGGCTCGTTGTTACTATCTGTAACTTTCCCAGAAACCGTTTTGGTTTCCTGTGCTATGGCTGATAGCATCAAGCTAAAGCTTAGCATAAGATACATACACACTCTGACCACCATCTTATTCCTGGCGCCATCTGTGCTTATCTGGATTTTATTCATAACAAATAGATTAGTTAATTTAATTTAAAAGCTGATTTGCACACAATCACCTTTGGTGTAACTAATTTCGTACAAGCCATTCTTCAAGCTTGTATCCAATTTAAAACCAGTCTTCCATTCATTTTTAATAAACTGACCGGCGACAGCCTCTATTGGTTCTTTAAATAAAAAAGTACAATCATTATCACTTACAACATACAGTTTATTGTCGTATAGCAGTGTAAAACCTATCCCTTCTTCATTCCACTTAGCAGATGAACGATAGCCAATCTCATGATTTCCTAAAATTTTAAAAACCTCGTACTTGGCCTGTGGCATCTTCGTTTCGGTATTAAATGTTACCATTAATTCAGGAGATGCTTGTGCAACCTGAGCTGCAATTTTATTCAACCCTTTATTTAACATACCTATATCGAAAGTTTGTGGAAGATATATCCAGTCGTCTCCATAAACGCCAGGTTTTTTCCATACGTAATCGTAATCGAGCCTGTAAATATTATAAAAACCACCTTGAGCAAAAGCCCTAGCCATTAAGGTAGATGAGTTGTCATAAGCAGCATTCTCGGCCACATGTGGCATACGTGTTTTATAGTTGATCGATCGATCAAGAATTTCTATTTCATCGGTATAAATATCAACCCCTTGACAATCGATAAACTGTAGCGAATCAATCAATGGCTCATAACTTTTTCCTGCCAGATTCATACGAGTGGCAATCCGATATGGTGCTTCTTTAACTACTTGTCCAATTCGGTCACAATAGTCAAGAACCACTTTTTTATCCTGCAAAGAAAAATCAAATAAATTGACTTCATTCTCAACCTGAAAAAATACTACCCGGTTAGTGGTGTCGCGTTTTAGTAAATAATCCATAAATGCTTTAACTGTCTCTTGCTCAATAGCTAGCAGTTTCTGACTTGAATAATCAGCCACAGGACATAAGCCCATATCAAATTTCTTCACATATTTGATTCGGCCATATTCATCTTTAACTGCAAAGTCAGGGTTATCCATAATAAAATCAGGTGCAAAACGCTTGTCGAGACCACCGCAGAAATTGCTTCCGCCCCAAACTATATCAAGGCGCATATCATACTTTTCGGCCATCTCAATCATATCATTGAGTACCGTCCAATTATATTCCCCTTTATTAGCTTCAATGCTCCTCCATGGAAACCAGAAAGTAAAAATCTGGTATCCAACCTCGTGAGCCTTTTGCATGAACACTTCATAATTCCCATCCTGAGGCAGCCAGGCTTGTACTCCATTGTAGAAAAATGGTTCTCCTTCCACCTCTAGATAAGTCTTACCCAGTTCATTGGTTACTAACTGCGAAACCAAACGTGGCTGTCCTATTGTCGTCTCTTTTTTTGCAGGTTGCCCACATGAAGACAATAAAAAAGACAGCATTAAACTATAATAAAGCACTTTCTCCATCTTACAAACCTTTTTTACAAGCCATCACTATCTCGCTCAACGAACCAACTGCTAAACAAATAGCAAAATCTGTGGCTCCATAGTATAAGTGCAGCTCATCTTTATCATATTTAGGAATCGCACCACAAGGAAATATCGTATTGTCGCAATTACCGTGTTGTTCAAATGGCTTTTCGGGCATCATCAGATAACTGTTTGTTTTTCCAATCACTTTCCAAGGTTCCTCCAGATCAAGTAAAACAGCACCTATATAATAGTAAGTACCTCCTGCCGGACTGAATACGCCATGAATAATATCTAACCAACCTTCATCTGTTTTAATTGGCGGTGTTGGTCCAATCTTCTGCACATTCCAAAAACGATAGCCGGCTGCAATTACCGGTTTAAACGAACCCCAGTGTACTAGGTCAGGCGATGAACTAATCCAGATATCACCATTACTTCCGTCACCACCACCCGGGCGATCTAACTTATAATATAAGCCATTGATTTTCTCAGGAAATAAAGAGGCGCCTCGATTTTTAGGTGCTGTAATTACATCAATCCGCTCATAAGACTTAAAATCCTTTGTACGACCAAGCATCCCTACAGGAGAATCATAACCCTGCACCATCACAGGCGTGATGATGTAATACCAGTCATCAATTTTCGTTACCCTGTTATCAATAAAATGATGATAAAGTGGGTAAGGATACTCTTCCGACTGCGTAGAAATAAAATCCTCGTCTGATAATGTAAAGTTGATTCCATCTTTACTACGTGCAACTCTTGTTTGTCCAACATCCCTTCCAAAGCCTTTCTGAGCAGCATGCTCTACTACTGAAACAAGCAGAATCGTTTCATCGCCAAACTGCACAGGTGCAGGATTATAGATTTGTGCTACCCCAGGATAATCATTAATGTGAATTAAAGGATTCTCGGGGTGTCTCTTCATGATTTTCGTAGCATCCTTCAATTGAGGCTTTACCGCATTTACTGTTCCCATACTATTTATTTCTTCAAATGTTTTTATTAAGCTTCCATCCAAAGCAACCAGCAGGCAACAATATCTTAGCAATACCCTTTTTTTCACAGAAGGAATACGTGGATTATGTTACGCTGCTTTTGATTAAATTACATTGCAAATGTATCATGTGTTAACAAGCGTTAATTATAAAAAAAAGTCAATATTATACATATTCTTGCCACTACCTGAATTTAGTAGGACTTTTGCCTGTCTTATCCTTCACTACCTTACTTAGGTGAAACTGCGACGAAAACCCGGTTAAATGAGCTATTTCCGATATCTTCATCGAAGTGTTGGCAATCAAATTTAAGGCTTTATCGATACGTATATTTAATATATATTTATGAGGGGTCAATTCTACTTCTTGTTTGATAAAACGGCACAAACTTCGTTCACTCATAAATACACTTTGCGCCAATTCTGGAATTGTAATGTTTTTTTGGATATTAGCATTGATATAGTCGTCAATCATTTGTAGACGTCGTTTAACATTATTCTGCGCAGGAACATAATATGATACTTCTTTTTTATCCCAGATATGTCGCGCAAAACTTATTATCAATTCCAGAAGTTTTTGCTTAATTTTAATAATATAGCCGGGCATCTTGTAATAGGCCTCCTCAAAAATAAGTTCAAAATGCCGCCTCACTGAATATTCATCTCTACCAAAAGCCTTTGTGCCTGCATGTAAGAGTCTGTTAATCATTATGTAATCCTCTATTAACCCTCCTGAATTCTCCTTTCCTGGCAGCGCATCAAAGCTACAGCGCAATGAAAATTCAACAATCGGATTTTCTTTACTAGATTTTTGCCAATGAAAATGTCCTGGACGGTTAATAAAGATATCACCAGCTTTAACCTCATACAATTCACAAGAAGACTCCAACTCCCTCTCATCCACAGCACTAAGATAATATTCCATTAAGTGCTCAACATTTTTACTATGAGATACGCCTGCTCGTTTAACGATACTTTCATCCTTAAACAGAGAATCAACATTAAGCAAACCTATTTTTCCACTACCAGAAGCAATATAATGAAACTCAAAGTTCGGATGCGCATGCAATCCAAATTTCTCCCCGGGTGAAAACTGATATATATGCAAATAATCTAAAAAAATACGGACGAAATCATTATCAAAATCAATATTGATCTTTTCAATTTCGCGTGCCCCTTCTATATGTACTCTATTCATCAGCCCTGATATTTAATTACAGTTTAATACATAGAAAACATTAACAAATGCTCATCTTATTCTTTTTTTCAAAAATACAAATTGGCAAATTGCGACACAAACATAGCAAATTCAAATCTGCAACAAGACCACTGCTATCAATTGTAATATAATATATTAAGAATTGATAAGATTATTCCTGTGAGTTCACAGTGATACTATTTTGGCATTTTTATATATATTTTTTACGAGCATATATATTCCATCATTCATCGATGCCATATATTTTTGCATACCAACTATTAAAAAATCAGATACCATGTATAGAAAACATATTTTGACCTTTTTGATTTCAGTAATAACTTATACATATAGCTATTCACAAAAAAAAATATTGTATAAACAGATTGATTCAACTAAATTATTTATGGAAGTCTACCATCCTGAATTAATTGACACGACAAAACAATACCCGGCGATGGTTTTCTTTTTTGGAGGTGGTTGGATTAACGGTTCAATCAAACAATTTGAACCACATGCCAACCATTTTTCAAGAAGAGGTATGATTTGTTTTCTCGTTGATTATAGAGTTAACGAAAGGCAACAAACCAGCCCATTTGAGTCACTAAAAGATGCTAAATCAGCTATTAGGTATATTAAAGAACAAGCAGACAAATTTCATATTGATACTTCAAAGATTGTTGCTGCTGGGGGTTCTGCAGGAGGACATCTAGCAGCAGCTACAGCATTAATTGATAGTTATAATGAAAATACTGATAATATGTTAGTAAGCTGTGTACCTAATGCTTTGGTTCTTTTTAACCCAGTATTTGACAATGGTCCAGGTGGATATGGTTATGATAGAATTGGAGCTGCCTATAAAGAGTTTTCACCTCTTCATAACCTTAAAAAAGGAGCACCTCCAACAATTGTACTTTTAGGCACAAATGATAGATTAATACCTGTAGAAACAGCTAAGTATTATGGAAAAGTCATGAAAAAAGTTGGAAGCAAATTCGATTTGAAACTTCATGAGGGAGAAGGTCATGGATTCTTCAACTATAAAAATTTTGAATATTACAAAAAAACACTAATTGAAGCAGACAAATTTTTAGTGTCTCTTGGGTATCTAAAAGCAGAACCTATCATTAAAATAGAGTAATAACAGTTGGTAACATTTTATATAAATAATGGCAGGAAAAGCGCTAAATATTAAGGTTTGCAGCCCGCTCAAACTACGTAGCGGTTTAACAGAAACCATCAAGTAATTTGCCACTACTCATTCAATTTACTGTCATGGATAGTTACACATTGCAAGCTCCCTGTAAGCATCTTTCAAAAACCATTCCCCATTAATTTATAAGCTAATTTCAATTCTTATGAACAAGATTAAATCACTATTCGCTTTCTTAATTATTTCAACTTCAGTTTATTGCCAAACGCATTTCACTGTTGAAATTGATTACAACAACTATGGCCCTACAAGTAAATACCGTTCAGGAGTAACACACACTCAAGAAACAGCAGACCCTTGGGGAAAAGAAGCTGCTTTGGTTAGTGCCAAAAATCTTTTAGAACAAAGTTGCCACTATCAGAACCAGCATATAATGGGATGGGGAGCTGGCAATCCCTGGCCTGATTCGACCGTGACAAATTCAGATAATTGGGATTGGAATTCTTTGGACAGACGAATTAATCTTATGCGGGAAACGAACGGAGAACTCATCATAACACTTTGTGGATGCCCAACCTGGATGCATTCTCCGGAAAAAAACGGCACAACAGATTGGAATGAACTTGAAGCAGCTCCTAAGCCAGAGCGCTATAAGAAATTTGCCCATTTATGTGCCGAAGTTGCACGTCGTTATCCCGATGTTGAAAACTTTCAGGTATGGAACGAAATGAAAGGTTTTTGGAATTCAAGCCTTAATAGATGGGATTATGAAGGATACACAAAAATGTATAACCTCGTATACGATTCGTTGATGATTGTTAATCCCAACCTTAAACTGGGAGGTCCATATCCTGTTGTCTCAACATATTCAACTAAAAAGAGTTTTACATCTAATATTGGTGGTACTTATGGATGGTTCGATCAACGCCCATTAGACGTTATTACCTATTGGCTTAACAACAAAAAAGGCGGTCATTTCATATGCATTGATGGTAATACCAAAAATAAAGATGACATATGGAACACAAATGCCATTGATGCAGCAGATAAGTTTAAAGACATTAGCGATTGGATACGCACACAACCTAACGGCGGTGCTGAACTTGACATCTGGTGGAGCGAGTGGTATGCCACCCCTTCACCAAGTGATGAGGCCGACAACCCCGATGCCCTTGATGCGATCATGAGCAGCTGCCTTATTAAAACAATTCAGGCAGGTGTAGCAAATGTGTTGATATGGCAACCTGAAGGCGATGCTGATGGCTTTTCACATCCCCTCGGTATTTGGACATCAACTAAGATTAATGGAGGTGGACAAGCAACGCCTTATTACGACTCCCACAAAATCTTAAATGACTACTTTGGTTCTGGAACTGAACTCGTCAATTATACTGTTGATAAAAAGGGACTTAATTTATTAGTTTCTCGTGACGATATTTTTGTTGTCAATGAATTGAACCAATCAATTACTGTATCACTTGATCAGCACGGTGACATATCACTTCTGCCCTATGAAACAAAACTGCTAGGAAACTATACTAATATCATCAATACATACTCACACAACCAACTGCAAGTTAGCTACTCGAGCGAAAATCAGCTACTCACTATCGATTGTAAGAAACAGCGTACCCAGGCTCTCCACGTTGAGATATATACTATTAATGGACGCTTGATATTTAAAGACAGATTGAATAAACCCAATGAGCGACAATCGATAAATATAAGCCACTTAAAAAATGGTATGTATATCTACCGCATTGTAGGTGAAAACCAATCACTTCTTAATGGTAAATTCATTAAGCAATAAACATCTTACAAAATCCCAAGGCTGTCTAATTACATATTGGACAGCCTTTTTTTTACCTAAACAGCTAAATATGTATTCAATAAAACTAGCTCTACACATTAGCTTATTATTTGTATTTATTACTTCATGCCAAACCAATACTAATTATAATACGGTTGATTGGGAGGAGATAAATCCTGTTGATTGGGAAAATCCCTTGATTAGCGAGGTAAACAGAGAAGCCCCGAGGGCGCATTTTATACCTTTTGCTTCAATAGAAGAAATCGATCGTGGTAATAAATGGGCATCATCCTATTTAAAATCCTTAAACGGAAATTGGTTGTTTCATCTAGCCAAGAACCCTGCGGAACGTCCCTACTATTTTTTTAAAGACGATTTTGATTGTAGTGAGTGGAAGGTAATTAAGGTGCCGGCAAACTGGGAGATACAAGGATATGAGTACCCCATCTACACAAACATTAAATATCCCCATGAAAACACCCCGCCAGTAATCCAGAAACATTATAATCCTGTAGGTTCATATAAAAGAACTTTTAATATACCGCCAGATTGGACAGACAAGGAAGTATTCTTGCACTTTGGAGCTGCCGGATCAGCTGTTAATGTTTGGGTTAACGAACAAAAAGTGGGCTATTTCGAAGATTCAAAAACGCCATCTGAATTTAATATTTCGAAATACCTCAAGCCAGAGGAAAACTCCCTTTCGGTTGAAATATTCAAATGGAGCAACGGCTCGTACCTTGAGGACCAAGACTTCTGGCGAATGGCAGGTATAACCAGAGATGTTTACCTAATAGCTCGCAACAAACAATATATTAGGGATTTTAAAATCACCTCTGACCTTGATAATAGTTATTCAACTGGTTTTTTTAATTTGTCTGTTGAAGTTGTCGGTAAAGCAAATTCAATTATCGAAGCTCGTCTGATGGAAGGAAATTCTTTAGTTAAAAAATTCGAATCAATGTGCACGAGCGGAAATACTACATTTAATGCCCAAATAACGAATGTCAAAAAATGGACGGCTGAAACACCAAATTTATATGAACTAATCATCAGCCTTAAAGATACAAGCAATAAGGTTCTTGAAATCCTTCGTCAGGATGTTGGTTTCAGGCGCATTGAAATCAAAAATGCGAATCTACTGGTAAATGGCCAATATGTATATATCAAAGGTGTAAACCTTCATGAACATCACGATGTAAATGGGCACGTTGTTGATGAGGAAACTATGTTGAAAGACATCCGCTTAATGAAGAGTCATAATATAAATGCAGTCCGCACATCCCACTATCCCCAACCTGAGCGTTGGTATGAACTATGTAATCGGTATGGTTTATACCTGATTGATGAAGCAAATATTGAATCGCACGGAATGGGAGCCACGCACCAAGGCGATTTTAATAAAGAGAAACACATCGCCTACCTTCCCGAATGGGCAGACGCGCACATGTACCGCATCAATAATATGTACGAACGTGACAAAAACCAACCTTCGGTTATTATTTGGTCAATGGGTAACGAATGTGGGAACGGAAAGGTTTTTTTCGATGCCTACGATATGTTGAAACAAAAAGATTCTTGCCGATTAGTACAATTTGAGCAAGCCGAATCGACAGAAAACACTGACATTTACTGTCCTATGTACCCAAAACTTGAACACATGGAGAGTTATGCCCGGAAAGGGAATCTTCAACCATTTATACCATGTGAGTATGCTCATGCCATGGGCAATAGTTTAGGAAATCTCCAAGATTATTGGGATTTAATAGAATCCGAATCCATTCTCCAGGGAGGGTTTATCTGGGACTGGGTAGACCAAGGCTTACTAACAACAAATGAGGACGGGGAAAAATATTGGGCTTATGGCGGTGATTTTGGCCCCGATACTGTGCCAAGTGATGGAAATTTCTGTATTAACGGACTGGTCAATCCCGACAGAGGAATTAAACCCCATCTTTTGGAATTAAAAAAAGTTTATCAATACATCAAATTCAAGCCTGTAGATATCAAAGCTGGAAAAATAAGGATAGAAAACAATTATGCGTTCATAAACACCAAAAAATTCAGGTTCAGGTATGAATTAAAAGCTAACGGTGAGCTTTTAAAGACTGGCGAAATAAAGGGCTTGAACCTAAATCCAGGCGAGTCAAAAGAAATCGAAATTGATGTAAATAATGAACTGCTTGAGGGTTATGAATACTTTTTAAATATTTATGCCGAGCTAAAAGCCAAAGAATGGCTGGTCGATGCCGGAACTGTACTAGCGAAAGAACAATTCAAGATTGGAGGAAAACAGCATTTAAAAAAAAGATTCAGTAGTGCCATTAAACGAAAAACATCAGACAAAAAAGTCTACTTCTTCGGTGATGGGTTCACCATCACTTTTGATACCCTGAAAGGTGTGCTTTCGTCTTTTACGTATGAAAACACAGAACTAATCAATGAAGGACCGGTTCCCAATTTCTACCGCGCACCAACCGACAATGATTTTGGTAACAATATGGATAAACGCTGTGAAGTTTGGCGAGATGCAGGACGTAATCGACAAATAACATCCTTTGACATAAAAGACGCAGGAATATCATTCCGATTTAATTTAAAGGATGGCGAGCAACAATTAGGAAGCTATCAGACAGACTACACAATAAGGAACGACGGCTCAATAGAAATATTCAACACATTTACTATGGTCGACGACAATCTTCCGGAAATACCTAAAATGGGGATGAACATCGTTGTACCTCGGGAATTTGAACAAATAAGTTGGTTTGGTCGGGGGCCTCATGAATCGTATTGGGATAGGAAAACCAGTGCCTTTGTAGACTTATATTCAGGTACCGTTTCTGAACAATATTGGGCGTATATACGCCCTCAGGAAAATGGAAACAAAACAGATGTACGTTGGATGTCACTATTAAATAAACAAGGTAAAGGCCTAAAGTTTGTCGCGAACGAATTATTAAATATTTCTGTGCATCACAATACACAGGAAGACTTTGAGTCTCCAGGTCGCACCGATGGTCGTCAGATTGATGGAATGCCCGTTTTAAACAGGCACACAACCGATGTCAAACCACGCAATCTCACATCGGTTAATATCGATTACAAACAAATGGGCGTTGGTGGAGATAATAGTTGGGGAGCAAGAACTCATGAGCAATATAGGTTAAGAGGAAAAAAGTTTTCATATGGATTTACAATCATCCCTATTCAATAAAGGGGTGTTTGCATTCTATCATTGGCGGGTGCTTAAAAACAACCTGAATTCTATATAAAAACTTTTTTTCACCTAAAGCAAGGTGGTTATGTATTATCTGCAATTAAACTATAAATAATCGTTGAAATTATCCGTTTGAGATTAAAACGGATAATAACAAGGCTTCATATTTCAATACTCATGCTTTGTAAAAGCGCAACTAATTTTGTAACTCTTTAATATTTGCACTGATTTCAAAACTTGGTTCTGAAGGGAATGTTATAAGAAGTTTTTTATTGGCAATTTCTAAGTCGTGTTTTTGAGTGACATCCTTAATTCGATTCCGTAATTAACAATCTCCACTCGTAATGTTGGATTAAACTTATTCGTTAAGTCAAGCTCTGATTTAAAACGGGTATGACCAAAAAAACAAAACCCGGAGCAAGTCCGGGTTTATCTTATTTTTTTATAGTGCAGCATTACAGCTTGTGTAATGGGGCACTGTATGGTACAAATATACGATATCTATTTGTTTTTGACAAGACTAAAATGAATAGCCTATTTTGTCTTCAATGATGGACTTTAAAGATTGATTTGCTGCGCATTTATCGAATAGCATCTTGATTTCATTATCTAAGTCGGCTGCTCGATTACTAGATATTTGAGACAGAATGTAATGTACGACCTTAATGGCAGAATCCAAAGAGTGTCGGTTGTTATTATTAAAAGTAATGGCCGGATGAGCTGAAATTCCTTTGGGCAATTGTAAATCAAAAAGAACGCCACCATGTGCACATATATTCCGAATATGAACAACTGTATTCATAAGGTTTTCGAACTTTTTAACGTTTCTTACATCATACAGACCAGCGATACGTTCTTTTATTTCATTATTCTTTACGGATTTATAAATCTTAAGAATTGTACCAAAAGTAAAAAACTCTAATGTTTTCCATGCCGGTGCATATTTATCATTGATGTTGTTGCGATGGTGTAGCTTAATGGTTTTGTTATTCTTAATAAATTCTTCATTATAGTGTTGGCTAATAGCTCCAATGAAGTCGTGAGTCATTACTTCCGGGTCGATAAACCAGGTAGGAGATTTTTTGTATTTATTCGACACATAATAAACCACCTTGGTTCTAAAGTTAATTTCTATTCGATTTAAGAGCCTCATCAGGAGATTTCTCAAATCAACATCCAGATAATAAAGCGCTAATGCATCTGAGAATTTAGCTTCAGGTCTAAAGTTATGCTCACCATCAATTTCAAAAGGATTCCAATAAAAACCCAAGCGATAATAACCAATGTCAAGCAATACTTCTTTGATTTTTTCTTCGCCAAGGTCAAGGTTTAAACCTCTCTCTTTTAGTTTTCCTATCTGAACAGATGTATTTGTTGCTATAATGCCCATTTAACAAAGCTAGTCTTTTAAAATTGATTTAATGCTGAAAGATTCAATTTTCAACGTTGTAACGCTAAACTGTTGACTTTTTTGTTTGTCATACTGCAAAACAAAAAAAGCGATTATAGAAAAGTATCCTGACTTCCTATAGTCAGGGCTATCTATAATCACCTTTGTAAATATAGAATTATTATAAAAATCTTATAAACTTCGCATTTTACAATATTAAGAAGCTGGTATTTTGCGCACAACTGCACGTTTTTACAGTAAAAAAGCGTATAAAAGTTTACTTTCAAGAGATCTTTTGTAGCGAAAATGATAATAATTGGCATATATATTAGCTATAAATGCACTTCTGCTTGCTTTTTTAAACGTATACTAAGCGTTAAAATTAACCGAATAAAGCTATACGGATAATAACAAGGCTTCATATTTTAATACACGTGCTTCATAAAATCGCAACTGATTATGTAACTCTTTAATCTTTGCGCTGATTTCTATGATTTGGTTCTGAAGGGAAGTTATTAGAAGTTGTTTATTGGCAATTTTCAAATCGTGTTTTTGAATGACATCTTGAATTCTATTCCGGTAATCATCAATCTCTACTCGTAACGTTGGATTAAACTTATTTGCCAAGTCAAGCTCAGATTTTAAACGGTTATAAGCAAATTCGTTACCATTCTTCTTTTCCGTTAAATATGCGCTATTAAGAAAATTGTTATAAAGAACTAAATCCGATAAGCTCATAAGTTTCATCAATTTGGCTTTGTCACCACTTTCAATTGATAAAACTTCTTCTTCAATAATTAATATTTGCGCAGAATGCTTACTTCTATCAGCTTCCAACTGTTCTATTTGGGCATTAATAGCTTCCAGCTTAGTTTCACACTCATTGCATTTTGCAATAAGATATTGTGTGTCTAATACTCCTTCAATAACAACATCATTTTCTTGTTGTTGCGCAATATTATCTATTTGGGATAAGTCCATATTGCCGTTTTTGCGCTGTTTCTTCTTGTAGTTATAGGCAGCACGGCACTTATCGGAACAGCATACTGCATCCGAACGTTTGGGAGTGAATGATTCTCCACAATTAAGGCATGTTTTGTTATTCATGTTTAAATATTTAATCGGTTATTACTAAATCAAATTTTTCGATGAGAAGAGTAAGGTTGGGATTTTTAGCAGTTAACGCATTTAATCGTTTTTGCTCTTCTGATATTGGCTCTGTTTCTTCTTGCCACTTGTGTCGAACAAGAAAATCAGCAAGGTCTAGCCCTTTTGTAATTTCTTCTTCACTGGCATGTTTTTGCAGTAAGTCAGATACTAAAAACTTTACGTTAATAGATTTCTCAATTTCGGCAGCTTTGATAGTCCAATCTTCAACTGCATTTAAGTCTGGGTAAAGAACAACGGTTTTGCCTTTGAGCACTTTACACCTTTCTGCGCTAAAGTTTTGCATTCCACCGGTAGCTAACCATGTGAATTTAGGTAGGTAGGCACTTGCTATGATAGCGGTCTTTTCACTCTCAACAAGTGCAATGGGCTTGTTTTCTTTTAATAGATGCTCTCCAAACAGACACATCTTATAATTGAAGTCTTTAAGATTAAGCTCGGTATGAACCACCGAGAAATAGTTTTTGGGTTTTTTAGTGCGTTTGCCTGTTGTAGAATTATAAAGCATTATCTTTCCTGACCTTGCTCTTCCATTAATGTCGGTTTGCCAAAATACAGTTGCACCATTCCATTTTTTAGATGTTCCAACAAAATATTTGCTGACTAATTCAAGGACTTTTTTGTTTCCAAAAATGCTATTAAGAAAAGTCACAAAGTTATTATCGTCATATCGTTGCAAAGACGCCTTAACTGTTTCTGAGGGAATGAATGATATTCTTTCTTCAATCTTTCTAGCTGAGGGGGTGTAGTTAATGTACTTAAGGTCAGAACAAGTTCTTTTGCTCTTGTATGTATGGAGTTGAATTACTTCTCCGCAATGTTGACACGTGCCTAATCCAGTTTTCCAGTCAAGCATCATACACTTTTCCTTGCTTTTTTTACGATGTTCAGAGCATATAGGACAAGTGCTATACAGCCTACCTTCAGGAAGATTATATTGATTATATTTCTCTATTTCAAAGTTCATAACTGAGAGATATCGTGTAACAATCTGTAACAAGTGTAACACTGTTACATCTGTTACACTTGTTACAGATTGTGCCTTTTTAATACTCTTCCAACTTGCATTGCATTAGTGCCAAGTTGCTCAGCAATCTTTCGATTACTTAAGCCTGAGTTTTCCTTTTTAAGTTGAAGTATGTTTTGTTCCAGTTCTGCTCTTTCTGACTTGTCAATCTGTTTAAGGTGTTCTATTTCAGAACCAAAATCGACAAAATGGAACTCCAAAAAGTTAGTTAGCTTATTAATTTCACAGATTATAATGTTTTCTGCATCATAGATTTGTTCAGAATTACGTTGTTTAATTTGCTTGATGTAGCGCAAACTTTTGTCTTTATGACTTAACCCAATAGCAAAACTGCTATCTGTAAAATTTGATAGCATTTTACTTCCTTGGATGTCATTAACAGTTATTGGTTTCGATGAATCTCTTTTAGGTGTATGCGCTAACACTAAAATAGATAGGTCGTATTTTTTCTTAAGAGCCTTAAGGTGCTTCATTAGCGGTAAGGCATCCTTTGCTTTTTCATTGTCATTGCCCAAAAAAGTAATATTGTCAATGATTAAAATACGTGCCTCCGTTTTTAATATGGCTTTCTCTAATGATTCGTTTAAAAAGTTCTCAAACGATACATTATCCGGTAATTCCGCATCTGTATTTATCTCCACTCTCAGAAAGAGTTCGTTAAAACGATAATGGTTTGTATAATTATCCGAATATCTTACTTCAAACTGCTTGTCTGATAGCTCAAAATCAAAGTATAAAACTTTTTGTTGCAAAGCTTCCAGCTTAAAACCTCTTATAGGCATGCCTTTTGAAATACTATTAGCAATTTGAACAGCTAAAATGCTTTTACCTAAGTTGGTGTCAGCAAACAATATGCACAATTCACTTTCGTGCCAAAATTCAGAAAAAAGCATTTTAGGTATTGGCCTGTTCTTGGCTTCATCAATCCACTTATTGGCTGATTTTACAATGAATAGCCCCTGAACTGCTTCTGCATCCTCAACTAGCTGTGATTGTTTTAATACATCTTGCTTTATAGCATCAAGGGATATTGAGTTGTTATCTTCCATCCGAATCACCTCCCTTCCTGATGTTCAAATAGTCCAGTGCACTGTCTGCCAACTCATCATTTGTCTTAACCCTGCCTGAGTTGATATATTCAAGAAGTGCTTCTCGTGAAAAATAAAGACGTTTACCTTTCTTCATATGCGGCAATTCGCCCCGACTGACTTTTGAGTAGACAGTTGGTTTTTCTAAAAGGAGAACTTCGCAAGCTTCGTCAATATTTAAAAGCTTGTCTTGAGGTTCGCACTTGCCAGTGTTTAATAATGGAGCTACTTGATTGGCAAGCTGGTTCGCTACTTGGTTGGCAATAGCTTTAGCAATGTTATTGATAAAAACATTGGTAGCTTGATTAACGGTTTCGTTTGTTTCTTTTTGTTGTAACGTGGAATTATCCATAAGTCTGTTTTTAAAATTCGAAACAAACTTATGGTTGGTTTGCACTGTGTATTGTGCTGTGTAAATACATGGATTTTTACATGTTGATAATGTGGTAGTTAAGATTTTAGGATTTTATGTATCTTATTAAATCCTTGTCTTCTGTCAATTCAATTAGTTTTTCTCTATAATCAGAACCAAATGAATTATTAATTACTTTTTCACTTACACCATAAAACTCCTTAAATGCTCTATAGAAACCCTGTCCATTTTTAACTGGGTATTTGTCTTCTGCGAATTGCTTTATGAATTTATAATCAAACTGGTCATTCACATTTAAAGGGAAAGCTATTTCAAAACCTGCATTGATTTTAAATATGTGCAATAAGGCGTACCATTTTGCAGGTATTTTTTTTATTTCATGAGCTTCTTTGGTTTGTTTAAAAAACGGAGCAATCTTATCAATAAAGATTTCTTCTTTCTCAAACCACTCTAACAAATAATCGATGTATTCATGTTTTTGGTATTTAGTTCTGCTCACCTGCGCTCTTATCTCAGTTTTTCGATTGTTAAGTATAATCTCCAACTTGTGTTTTTCAATGTTATCGATTTTACCATCCTCATATAATGATAAAGTATTAATGCTTCCTAGAATTGACATAGTTAGCTGTGACAAATACCTAAAAAAGGTTTTGGGAGAATAAAAGTTGATATGAAACTCGTTCAAATCTTTGTAATACAATACTTCATTGTTTTTTATGATAGGAAGGTCGTTTTGATACTTTTTCTTTAAGTGTTTAAACATATCTAGTTCGAAAGGAAAGATTTCTACCCACCCCTGATATATTTCATTCAATTCATTAATTATTTCATCAAGCTTTTTTATTTTAGTCTCTGTATCAGTCATTAAAATCCATCATTTTATTAGCTATATCTCTTTTCTGGTCATCGGCAAAACCAGCAAAATATGCCTTTGTCGTTTTAATATCGGTATGTCCAAGTGATTCTTGCGCAAGCTCCATTCCAGCACCTTTCCTAATGAGGTTTGTTGCAAAGGAGTGTCTGGCAATTTTACTATTAATTTTAATATCTAATTCAAGACTTTGCGCATATTTTTTCATGTGCTGACTAATAAAACGGTTGAAATTATTAACCGCTCTGTCCGTCTCCGCTTGACTGAATCCTTGGGATAATATTGGGAATAAGTATGTTTCGCTGTTGATTTTCTTATTTCCATATTTTTTAATTACCTCTTTCGTGAAAGGATTAAGATAAATTATAATTGGTTTGTGTTCTACATCAGTGTCTTTGATTTTATTTCGGTAATAATAGAAAGTGTCTTCGTCAATAAAATCTTTGTATTTAATATTGGCAATATCTTTAACATTCATGCCATTGCATGCGTAGGAAAAAAACCAAAAAGCTTTAGCTTTCTCTTGTTCCTCTGTTTGGGGTTGTCCTTTCATTAAGGATTTTAGTTCTTCTTCCGAAAGGGCTGTCTTTACCTTTTTTGAAGTTGGTATTTGATATTTTCCTTTTCCAAACGGATAAATCTCCTGTTTTATAACTCCATCGGAAATAGCGCTATTGAAAATAGCCTTTAGATTTCGCAAATACATGCCAATAGATGTGCGGCTTCGTCCTAACGATTCCATATGGAATTGATAATCTTTTAACCATTGTACAGTTATTGTTTTGAAGTGCAGGGTATCTGTACTCGAAAATTGAATAAGTGATTTTAAACTGTATTCATAGCTCGTTGCTGTGGTTAATTTATTGTTGTGGTTGTAATTATCAATTGCAGCTTTGTAGTATTCGTTAACAGTGCGTTTAACCTGAACCTTGTTGGGAGATATTAGTAATTCAAAGTCCTCAAAAGTAAACTCATCCAATGAATCCGCTTTTTCATAGGTAGCTGTTTCAAGTCCCTTTAAAAGTATTTTATAGTCCTTCCATTTGCCTCGTGGCTTGTCAATGTTCCATATTAGGTCGAATTCATCCTGAGTGAATTCAAACTTAGTTGGGTATAACTTTTGCTTTCGGGGATGAGCAGTAAACACCCTTAATTTAACCGGATATTTTCCATTCTTCTTCTCTCTGCGAGTGTCCAGATAAATGGATATTTGGTAATCTCTATTGATATTAGCCATGTGATAATTTGCATACTATTTGCATACTAAACTACAAAAAAACAATAAAATTCACAAAATTACACAAAGAGCAAAATGTTTATTAATCTTATAGACAGTGCATTACAAATTAATGCAAATCATCACAAATCAATATTATTTGACTGGCAGTCAAAAGGTCAGCGGTTCGATTCCGCTATTCTCCACATTGAAGATAAAGGCGTTCGGGAGCTTCCATCCTGGGCGCTTTTTTTTATTTGTATACCTAATTTCAACTTTCCTGTTTATTAGATTTGGTATATCGCTAGTTTTCGGTTACGCAGAATTTCTTTATTCTCAATACGGAGATTCATCTCTATACTCTCGTTTATTTCTGTGTTGATATCATTTTTCCAGATTGGTAATTATATCGTTAGTTAATTCAGTGTTTGTATAAACAATTGAATCATCAACGTAATAAAATGAATCACCTTTAAGTTTGCTGTTCTTGTGTTTGGCAATAATGGACATACAAATAGTTCCAAAAAATTAGGTCTGAGGAAGTCCTTGTCGTACGCCTATATTATAGGAAGAATTAACATTGGGACCATTTAAGCAATCCTTATCTTCTTTTATTGTAGTAACCAGCCACTTGTTTAGAATATAATTATAAATAAAGGTAGGATTAATTGTAGGGCAGAACCTTTCCAGGTCGAGGTTTATTTCATACTTGTATTCCTTACTATCGAGGTACTTTTTGTTCGTTTCAATAGCTTTAGCAGAATGCTCTTTGTGCCATGGTTAAAATAAGCCTTTCTCAACCATATGGGATCCAAAAGGGGAAATGGCACTGAATATATTTTTATTTGATATTATACTGTTGCAGAGTTTACCGGTTTTGCATGTGTGAAGATTAATAAGACTAACTGTGTACGCAATGTCTCTTTTCTATTCTTCGTTGTTCTAGGAAGATGTGCAAAAAATCCATAGCTTATTTAGCATAGGCAATTTCAAAGTCTCGTGGGGTTCAATTTAAAGCGATTGTCATGCAGGACTTCCCTTCAAGCATCTTCTTTCTTTGAAGCTTGCGCAAGCTTCATTAACTTGGAGCCGAAAAATATATGATGGATGCGACAACTACTGCTTTTCGTTTGCCTGATGGTATTTCAAGGGCTTTTTGCTAGTACTTCGAGTGAACCTGTCTTTTACCGGGCTAAATCTGTTTCGGGCAACTACGGACTTTCGCAGAATTCGGTGCACAGCATTGTGCGCGACCACGTAGGGTATATTTGGATGGGTACCGCTCATGGTCTGAACCGCTTTGACGGTAACCAGCTGAAGAAGTATTTTCATCATGCCGGTGATGCTTACTCTATCTCTTCAAATACCATCCATCGCATTCATGAAGATAGCAATGGTGATATTTGGGTACTCACCTCGGGGGGGATCAACCGTTATTTAAGAGCGGACGATCGTTTTGTACGCTATGTTTTCAGCAATACTTTGACTACAAGTTGTGTGTATGAAACAGAAAACGAACTATGGTTTCCCGACAGAGCATGGAAGATTCATGTATATAATAAAACAGATAGAACCTATTCCTTGCGCGAGATAAAGCCACAATTTACACCGCATAATAATGCTATTTATATCGAGCAGATTACTCCTTATGATCGTGGGCATCTGCTCATAGGTACTTATTATTCAGGTCTGTTTCTGTATGATATCCAAAGCGGAGCATTAACACGTTTTAGTTCCATCAGCGGTGTAGCTACGCAAGGTATGGTGAAATTGCATGATCGGATTTTCTGTGCCATGTACAGTCGTATCTTTCAGCTTTCTTCCGATGGCAAAGTACAGCGTGTGCTAAATAAGGACAATTCGGGCTTGCAGTCACACATTATACTCGATATGGAATGGAACCCGCAGGACAGTACCTTGTGGGTGGCTACCGACGGTGCTGGTATACAGGTTTTTGATACTGAGTTCAGACTGGTCAATACACTGCAAATTGGTCCGAAAGCATCCGATGTGCTCAATGATAACTCCATCAACGATATCACTTTCGGACCGGATGGGTTAATCCTGCTGGGGACAGTGCGTTCAGGCGGGCTTATGCTGTATCCATCCTACTTCGAGCAGTTTCCGTATGTCAACCAAAGTAAATACGGCCCTTCCAATAAAACCATTCTTTGCTTTTATCAAGACGACGAAAACAGAATATGGCTGGGTACTGACGGAGGCGGCTTAAACAGGTTTGATCCGGAAACCTCCACTTTTGATCACTACAGCATTCCCGATGCACTGAAGATTACTTCGGTGGCACAATTCAGCCCAGAGGTATTGCTGGTGGGTTCCTATACCCGGGGACTGTATTTTTTTAATAAGCGGAGCCATCGTTTTTCCGATGCGCACCAACATCCGCTCTTTGCGCCAATACAAAGAAACGTGATGCACAGCTTGTTTCTCGATTCGCAGGGCGATTTGTGGGTGTCAGATGGCCGTTTGAGTCGCATTGACCTTAAGAATAATCGTATGCAGGTACTCAGCGACTCAATACCCGCCTTCTTCCATGGCATGAGTCCGGCTTTTACCTCGGCGGTAGAAACACGTGATGGCCTTATCTGGTTTGCCACGCGTGGTGGCATGTTTGCCTGGTCTATCCAAGAGCAAAAATTAACCCAGCGTATTACCTTAAATAATTCGCCGGCCTCCTATGGAAGGTCGGTAAACTCCATTACCGAGGATCAGTATGGCAACCTGGTGTTCGGAACCAATAAAGGCCTGCTGTATTACGATTTTGATAAGAAGCAGTTAAGTAGCTACATAAGTGATGTAAATTATAAAAACCTCATGTTTCAGTCGGTTTATATGGATGCCAATAACCATCTGTGGGTAGGCGCTAACGAGGGGATTATCCGCATAAGCAAAACCGATAGCAATGAGCAAATTTTCATGTTTAACACCCTTGGCAATAAAAGTGGTCTCGAGTATTTTCAGGGTTCTCTGTTAAAATCTACCGATGGATTTTTAAATATGGGAAGCAACGAAGGGGTAACGCGCTTTAATCCGAATAATATTGAGCCTCATCTTGAAACTCCCAATACGGTGATTACCTCTCTTTCCATGCTTTCAACAGAGCAGGAGGAACTTAAAGATTCTCTTTTGGCTCTTAATGTAATTGAAAGCAGTAGTTTGACCATTCCTTATACGCCGGCCTCCTTTCAGTTTAATTTTAATGCTTTCGATATCCCTTTTTCCGAGTCTACGCAATACGCGTATCAATTGCATCCCTTCGAAAAAATATGGCATACCGGTAAAAGCAATGTGGCCATTTATTCTAACTTACCGCCTGGCAGTTATACTTTTAAGGTAAAGGCACAAAACCGCAACGGTATCTGGAGTCCCAAAGACACGCAAATACAACTAACTATTTTGCCTCCCTGGTATAAAACCTGGTGGTTTAGTACCCTGATGCTGTTGTTGTTGATGGCGCTGGCTTATGTAATATGGCGAGCCTCCTTGCAAAGGGCTAAGTTGCGTCAGGAGGTGAAGATTAAAGAAACGGAAAAGGAACGGCTGCATGAGATCAACCAGATGAAACTCCGCTTTTTCACTAATATCTCGCACGAACTGAAAACACCACTTACGCTTATCTACAATCCTTTGGATCATCTTGTTAAATCGGGTGGCAGCGAAAGTGAGTTTCGGACTATGCTACCCTTCCTGTACCGTAACGCCCAGCGCATGACCATGCTGATTGATCAGATTCTGGACTTCCGAAAAGCGGAGCTTTCTGTATTGCGCCTTGCTGTGAGCGAAGGCGATATTGTGGCTTCCTGTCGAAACATACTGACTTACTTTGCCCATCAGGCACGCATTGAGCATATTAAGCTGCATCTGTGGTGTCAGCCCGAAAAGATTGATGCCTGGTATGATGCCGATATGCTGTTTAAAATTATATCTAATCTGGTTTCTAATGCCCTGAAGAACACACCGGATGGCGGCGAGGTTAGCCTCAGGGTGTTTACCCGGGATAAGGAGGTGATCATCGAGGTGGAGGATACTGGTGATGGTATTCCGCCAGAAGAGCAGGAGTTGATTTTTGAGCGCTACTATCAGGTGGGCAACAAGGTAAAGGGCACGGGAATAGGTTTGGCACTGACGCATCGCCTGGTGCAGCTGCATCATGGCTATATAAAGGTGAGTAGTGCGGCCGTAAAGGGCGCCGTGTTTACCGTTGGCCTGCCCCTTGGAAACAGTCATTTTAATAAGGACGATTTTGCCATGGAGGGTGTTGTGCCCTTTGTAGAGCCGGAACCGCTGCTGGCCGATGCAGCGCCAACATGTCAACAGAGCATGCCACAGGGAAGAATTCTGATCGTGGAAGATGAGTGGGAGTTGCGCGAATATATTGCCGGATTATTAGAGAAATCCTTTAGTGTGCTGAAAGCTAAAAACGGAGAGGAGGCCTTGGAGATGTTGCATGGAAGTGAGCCCGATTTGATTATATCGGATGTGATGATGCCCCGGATGGACGGCATTACCTTCTGTAAAAAACTTAAGTCAGATATTCGCATCAGTCATATCCCTGTGCTGATGCTCACGGCTAAAACAGCCGTGGAAAACCAGATAGAAGGACTTAAGTCGGGCGCCGATGCCTATATGCCCAAGCCCTTTGATACACAGCTCCTGTTTAGCCAGATTCAGACCATACTCAACAATCGTAAAATTGTGAAAGAGCGTTTTGGTCACGATTTGGGTTTGCAAACAAGTGATGTTACGCAAAGTGAGGCGGATGAAAAATTTCTGCACAAGGCCATCAGCATTGTGGAACAAAATATGGATAACCCTGATTTTGATGTGACGGCCTTTGTGGAGCAGATGGCCATGAGCCGCACTCTGGTGTATAATAAGATTAAGGCCATTGCTGGCAAGCCTGTGAAAGACTTCATCATCAATATTAAACTTCGCAAGGCTGCCGGACTACTTAAAAATTCCCGCAAAAGTATTTCCGAAATTGCTATGAGCTGCGGCTTTGCCGATCCTTCTTACTTTTCTGTGGTGTTTAAACGACATTTTAAGCAATCGCCCACTAGCTATAGAAGCGGTGCATGATGCACTGTTTTAATAGTTTCTTGATAGCTTGTTTTTGTATGGCCTTGTTCTGTTTTCTTGGTATTGGGGTGCTTGGGTGATGTGCCCCAGTATGCATGACCTTAACTTTATTAGTGTTTTTTACTGAATTGATTTTGGTAAGAGCTAACTAGTCAGTAGAGATTTATGAGCTCTTGCTGATTTTCAATTTTCATGGGAATATATAGTGATAACTGCAGATCACACTATTTTTTTTATTACACATATAGTTATATTTTTATGCACAGTACAAATGGCGTTACACGTGTTCTGTAGCCTTCGTCATAATCGTCCGGCAATGATTTTGTTGCAGCGAAATCACCGGAAAGTACTTTTATAAAATACTGTTTAATAATAATTATCAACACATGAAAAGATCGTTTTACATTTTTATTTTTTTGCTCTTCTTAACTCAAAGGGGATACGCTCAAGAGTTTGAGATTAAATCGCCTGATCAGCATATTCAGCTTAATGTTACGGTTGACCACGCAATAAATTGGTCTGCATCACTTAATGGTAATGTTATGGTGAAAAATGCAAGCGTTAGTATGGATTTTTCATCTGGTCCGGATTTTGGCATTCATCCTAAGCTTACAAATCATAACGTGAAAGAGTTCTCGTCAATGATTTATCCGGCCGTGGCCCATAAAGATGCCGCGATCAAAGATGAGTATGTCCAATTGACGCTAAGTTTCAAGGGGCGTTATTTGTTGCATTTCAGAGCTTACAACGATGGTGTGGCGTATCAGTTCGAAGATAAGGGTTCGCACGGGCGTGAGGTGGTGAATGAGCAAATCTCGCTAACATTTCCGGCAGGTACCAGGTCGCTTTTTCCGCAGGAAACTTCCATGTACTCGCATAATGAGCGGTCGTATCAGGATAAAGCTTTGCTTGATATTGCGTCGGGTGAATTCTGCAGCTTACCGGTGGTGTTTACAACCGATCAGGGCAGGGTGTTACTTACCGAGACTGGACTTCACGATTACCCGGGTATGTACCTGAGTGGGAAAGGGAATGGCAAATTGCATGGTATCTTTCCAAAATATGTACTCGAGGCAGAGGATAGTAAACATGGTGCCGACCGTAATCAGCTTATTACTAAAGAAGCCGATTACATCGCGCGCGTATCCGGTAAACGGACTTATCCGTGGCGCGTTTTTATGATTAGCGATGATGATCGAACTTTTGTGGAGAGTAACCTCACTTATCAGTTGGCCCGACCGCAGGCAATCGAAAATACCGACTGGATTAAACCCGGTAAGGTGGCCTGGGACTGGTATAATGCCAATAATATTTATGGCGTGGATTTTAAGGCTGGGCTAAACACAGCCACTTATAAATACTACATCGATTTTGCGGCGGCTAATCAGATTGATTACGTTATACTGGATGAAGGTTGGACAAAATCTACGCTTGAAATCTTGGATTTTAATCCTGATATGGATGTGCCTGAACTGATCCGATACGGAAAAGAAAAAGGCGTTGAACTTATTTTGTGGGTATTATGGAAACCACTGGATGCTAATTTGGAGCAGATACTGGATACATATAAGGCATGGGGTGTAAAAGGTATAAAAGTGGATTTTATTCAGCGAAGCGATCAGTACGTGGTTAGTTCGTACGAGCGAATTGCCAGGGAATGTGCAGAGCGACAGTTACTGGTTGATTATCATGGCTGCTTTAAGCCGTCGGGCTTAAGAAGGGTTTATCCAAATGTTATCAATTACGAAGGGGTGAAAGGCAGTGAAAATAATAAATGGAGTAAAGATGCTTCTCCGGAATTGAATGTAACCATTCCTTTTATTCGAATGGCAGCAGGCCCAATGGATTATACCCCCGGTGCCATGTGTAACCGTCAGGCTGCTAATTTTGGCATTAGCTTCGAGCGTCCCATGAGTCTTGGTACCCGAGCGCATCAGGTGGCCATGTATGTTATTTACGAAGCGCCGCTTCAGATGCTTTGCGAGTCGCCATCGCGTTATTACGACGAGCAGGAGACCGTTGATTTTATGGCGCAGATACCCACTACATGGGATGAAACAATCGTATTGGAGGGTGCCATAGGCGACTATATTGCAATAGCCCGCAGAAAAGGAGATAAATGGTACCTGGGGGCCATGACTGATTGGACACCGAGAAGCCTCAAGCTGGATCTTTCTTTTTTAGGTGACGGAAGTTATTCAATGGAGGTTTTTAAGGACGGGGTTAATGCCAACCGATTTGCAGAAGACTATAAAACGGAGCGTCTGGAAGTAAGCAGAAACACAAAAATAAATGCTAATATGGCAGCAGGTGGTGGTTGGGCTGCTATCATATCAGTGCAAGACTCAAAATAGTCGACGGTTGTAGCATTGGATCTTAAATAAGATTATTTTACGATGCCAAATACAAAGGTTAATCATCTTTTTTTATAACCTGAAATGATAGGGATTTAGATCGAGCCCGGGCCAGTGGTCCGGGCTTCATCATTTATTGCTGTGTTATTATTGCCGATATGCATCCTAGCTATCTATTGTAGTTCGTGGAGTATCAAAAAAAGTCATGTTTTAAGTCAAACGCAAATCGCTGATTATCAGTAAGTGTACTAAATCACACGAAAGATGTATAAAATCAATACCCGGTTTGGACTTTATTCAACATTTTTGCTCTTCATAAAATATGCCCTCTTGTTTGAATGATAGGTGAATAGCATACAATAATAAGTTTTAAATAAGTATTTATGAAAATGTTTAGAAATGTAATCCTTGTTGCCATGGCCATACTTACAATGGTGTCGTGTGCCGCGAAAAAGGAGAAGTCGAGTGAACTGTCCATTGTGCCGCAGCCCAATGGGGTAGAGCAGCAGAATGGCTTTTTTACAGTAAGCGAGAAAACGGCCTTTGTAGTGCCCGAAAGTAAAAAGCTGAGAGAAGCGGCTGAACTAATTAACATGCGGTTTAAAAATGCGGCTGGCTTTGAGTTAAATGTATCGGCTGAAAAACCGGCCAAAAACTTTATCGCTATCGAACTAAATGAGGCCGCTGCCAAAGGCGACGAAGGCTATTCGTTAACGGTAAATAACCAGGGTGCTACCATAGTGGCTTCTACCGAGCGCGGTGCCTTTTATGGTCTGATGACCGTATTGCAGTTATTGCCGGCCGAGCTGGAAAGCAATACATTGGTTAATGATGTGGAGTGGTACATGCCTCACGTAACAATTGACGATGAACCTCGTTTTGTGTGGCGGGGTATGCACCTGGATGTGTGCCGCCATTTTGTGCCGGTAGAGTTTATTAAAAAGCAACTCGATGTGATGGCTTTGTTTAAGATGAATACCCTGCACTGGCACCTGACCGAAGATCAGGGATGGCGCATCGAGATTAAAAAATACCCCAAGCTCACCGTGGAAGGTGCTACTCGTATTGAGGGCGAAGGGCACGAGTACGGTGGTTTCTATACGCAGGAAGAAGTAAAAGAGATCGTGGCCTATGCTCAAAAGCGTTTTATCAACGTGGTGCCCGAAATAGAGCTGCCCGGACATGCACTGGGTGCACTTACCGCTTATCCGCATCTATCTTGTACTGGCGGCCCCTTTGAAGTGCGTAACATTTGGGGTGTTGAAGCCGATGTATATTGTGCCGGAAAAGAAGAGGCTTTCGAATTTCTGGAGGATGTAATTGACGAAGTGGTGGCTTTGTTTCCCTACAAGTATTTTCATATTGGTGGTGATGAGTGCCCCAAAGACCGTTGGAAGACCTGCCCCGACTGTCAGCGTAGGATGCGTAAAGAAGGACTGGCCGATGAGCACGAGCTGCAGAGCTATTTTATCAAACGCATCGAAAAAGTATTGTTGGCCCACGACCGCATTATGGTGGGATGGGACGAGATTCTTGAAGGTGGTTTAGCCGGATCGGCCGTTGTGATGTCGTGGCGTGGCGAAGAAGGAGGTATCACTGCTGCTGAGCAAGGGCACGATGTGGTGATGACGCCCGGTAACTGGGTTTACCTCGATCATTACCAGGGAAGCAGCAAAGTGGAGCCTGTGGCCATTGGTGGACACACTACTTTGGAAGAGTCCTATGGTTACGATCCTGTGCCCGCTGCCCTGAGCCCCGAAAAAGCCAAGCACGTGCTGGGTACGCAGGGTAATGTGTGGAGCGAGTACATGTACACCTCCGACCTGTTCGAATACTTCATCTATCCGCGTATTATTGCCCTGGCCGAAGTAGGTTGGACCCAAACGGCCAACAAAAGCTTTGACAGCTTTGTGAAACGCATGGATAAGCAGTTTGTGCGTCTCGATGAGCATGGTATCAATTATCATATTCCGCTGCCCGAAGGGCCTGTAAATGTGATGGCTTTCACCGATAAGGCTACCCTCGAATTTACTACCACCCGTCCGGTGAAAATGGTATATACTTTAGACGGAAGCGTGCCCAACGCCGACTCCAATGAATACACTCAGCCGCTTACCTTCACCGAAAATGCTACGGTAAAAATCCGTTCGGTACTCAACACTGGTCGCATGAGTGATGTACGCACCATTCAGGTTGAGAAGCAGGACTTACTGCCTGCTGCAGAGGTGCAAACTAAAGGTAGTGGCTTAAAGATGAAGTTGGCGCAAGGTACTTTTGTGAGGGTAGACGATCTGAAGAAAGCCGACAAATGGGCAGAGTCGGTGGTGAAGAATGCCGACTTTAAAGGTATGTTTAGTTACAAAAAGCCATCTGCTGCCATCATTACGGGTTACCTTGAGATACCCGAGGATGGCGTGTATGAGTTCGCTACCGATGTGGATCAGTTTTTTATTGGCGATAAACTGCTCATTAATAACGATGGTGAGGTAAAGCGCCATTCGCGTAACAATAGCACGATTGCCTTGAGCAAGGGTAAGCATGCCATTAAAATTGTTTTCCTCAACAATATTATTGGCGGATGGCCACAGTCGTGGAACGGACCCGTGGTGCGCTTTAAAAAGCAGGGTGATGAGAAGTTTACCACCGCCAATGGCGAGGTGTACTCGTATTAAGATTGACTTGATGACTTGTACCATGTAAATGAATCTTCTCTTTTAGCCCGGGCAAAAAGGAAAGTATAATATAAGGAGAAACTCATGGCTATACTGCCGGCGGGTTTCTCCTTTTTTTGTGCTTTTTGGATAGAATCAATGCCATTATGTACAAATTTACAGCTCTACAAACCGATGACACTGTATTTTTAGGCGTTCTTATTAAAAGGAATAAATACACTTTAATATAATGAAACGAGCCATAAGATAGATTCTCACACAGGAGGATGACTACTTTGGCGAGTTCCATGTGACCAATGAAAAACAAATTTAGACACATGAAGAAACAGAATTATTTATTTACCCTGTTACTGCTTTTGCTGGTATGTGCTTCGTCAGTATCTGCACAAAAAAGCAAGAGTAGTGACAAGGCAATGACGAAGATTGTGCAGTCCATACAAGGACCAGCCCCGCTAAAAAAAGGTGACACACATGTTCAGCATCCCGCTGCGCCGGAAGGTTATCAGCTGCAATTACGTGGCACCGACCGTCCGCAGGTAATCGATGCAGATGGCCGTATCACGCAACCTCTGGTGGATGTTGCTGTGGAATTATATTACCAGTTAATTCATACCGAAACTGGCAGTAAAGCCGATGTGCCCAACAAGCAGCTGAGTGTACCGGGTAATTATGCAGTCAACAAGGCTGGTAATGCATGTCCCAATGTAATACCTGCTCCCCGCGAATGGTATGGCCTTGAAGGAATGCATAACTTTTCAAATCGGGGTGACATTGTAGTGGCTTCAAAGGACTGGGATACCCTGAAAGCTTACATGGAAGCTTTTGCCGATGATATGGCTTTTTTTGGAGAGCGTGACTACGGCGTGAAGCAGGGTTCCCAGAAGGATGGGGATATTTATGTAGTGTTGAACAATGAAGAGAAGGCCCTGGGTAAAGAAGGTTACCGCCTGAGCATCGACGAGGGAATAGTGCTGGAGGCGTATACGCCGCAAGGTGCTTTTATGGGTACCCGCACCATTCTGCAACTCCTAAATGTATATAAGGGTGACCTCCCCAAAGGCATTATGCGTGATTACCCGAAATATGCACGTCGGGGAATGATGCTCGATGTAGGGCGTAAATTTTTCCGCCTGGAATTTCTGCGTGACTATATCCGTATCCTGTCGTATTATAAGATGAATGAGTTTCACCTGCACCTGAACGATAATGGTTTTAAGCAATTCTTTAATAATGATTGGGACAAGACTTATTCGGCTTTCCGCCTGGAGTGCGATACTTATCCCGGACTAACGGCTAACGATGGTTCCTATTCAAAGGCTGAGTTTACGGCTTTGCAGCAAATGGGTATGGATTATGGTGTTAATGTGATACCTGAAATTGATATTCCGGCTCACAGTCTGGCTTTTACCCAGTATAAGCCCTCGCTGGGCAGCGAGGAGTATGGCATGGATCATCTGGATATCACCAAGGAGGAGACTTATACTTTTTTTGATGCCTTGTTCGATGAGTACCTTGGTGGTGAAAATCTGGTTTTCATTGGTCCTGATGTGCATATTGGCACCGATGAATACTCCAAGGAAAAGGCCGAGGAGTTTCGTAAATTCACCGATCACTACCTTAAGCTGGTGCAGGGTTATGGCAAGCGTGCACGCCTGTGGGGTGCCCTCACTCATGCTCAGGGTGAAACTCCCGTTACCGCTGATAACGTGATTATGAATGCCTGGTACAATGGTTATGCCGATCCGGCTGATATGATGGAGCAGGGCTATGAGCTGATTTCCACTTCAGACCGGCACCTCTATATTGTTCCGGCTGCCGGTTATTATTACGACTATCTGAACCTCGACTTCCTTTTTAACAAGTGGGAGCCCAACCTGATTGGTGGCGATACCTTTCCCTTTGGACATCCACAAATAAGCGGCGGTATGTTTGCAGTGTGGAACGACCATGTGGGCAATGGCATCAGTGAAAAAGATGTGCATCACCGTGCCTTCCCGGCATTACAGGTGCTGGCGCAAAAAATGTGGACAGGAAAACAGGAAGACATTCAACTGACTGATTTTAAAAAGACCGCCGCCGGGTTGGTGGAAGCTCCTTATGTGAATGTGATGGCAAAAGTGCCAAGCGCTACGCCCGAAGTGCTGGATTATAACTTTGCTGTACAGCGAAAAAACGACCAAACCGCTAATGGCTATCACCTGGCAAGCGCCGAGAAAGTAAAGTGGAAGAAGCACAGTGGCTATCGCTTTAAGTCAAACAGTACGCTTACCACTCCTGTTGAGGAGATCGGCTATCCCTATCAGGTCGATTTTACCATTACGCTGAATACGGATATAAACCCGGAATCCGTATTGTTCTCTTCGGCCAATGCGCAGGTGGTGGCCTCACCTATAAATGGAAAAATACAATTGGGCTTCAAGCGCGATGGTTATTTTTATACGTTCAGTCACTTGATAGATGCCAATGCCAAGGTGAAGCTCTCTGTGCAGGGCGACCATAAAGGTACCTCCCTGCTGATCAATGGCAAAGAGGTGGAGCGTCTGCAGGGAAAAATTAAGGAGGGAAGAAAAGAAAACGGCGATATCAATAAAATGTATATCCAGCAAACCCTCGTGTTCCCACTGCGAACCATTGGTGATGCTCAAAAGGGTTTTTCAGGTACGCTGCATGAGTTAAAAGTGAAAAGCTTATAACAGATAGTTTAGCTTATCGGATGATTTGGTACCGGGTTGTATCGAATCATCCGATAGCTAATGTATTATAAATTAGTATGAGTAACGAAAAGTTATTGAACAGTAGGCCGCACTTCAAAATTTTAGATGGAATGCGTGGACTGGCCGCCCTTGTGGTAGTTATTTTTCACTTCATGGAAATAATTATTACCGATTTTAGTAAGATCTACATTGCACATGGCTTTTTGGCCGTGGACTTCTTTTTTTGTTTGTCGGGCTTTGTGTTGGCTTATGCATACGATAAGCGGATGCCCGGAATGGGTTTGTCAACATTTATTAAGTTAAGGCTTATTCGCCTGCAGTCATTGGTAATTATTGGCTCGGTACTTGGCTTATTAACTTTTTTATTCGACCCCTTCAGCAACCTATATGCGGAGTACGGATTCAAGCAGACCGCACTGCTTTTTATTACATCTGTTACCATGATTCCTTACCCCATCGTATCGGAACGTTATTTTAACTTATTTAATTTGAATGCACCCAGCTGGACCTTGTTTTGGGAGTACGTGGCTAATTTTATGTATGCCGTCATTCTGTTTAAAGTAGGTAAAAAAGTTCTTTCCGCAATGGCGATATTGGCCGCACTTGCCTTGTTTTATATCGGATGGCAATATGGAAACCTGCTTGGGGGGTGGAATGATGCTACTTTTTTCCATGGCTTGGCTCGCATCTCTTTTTCTTTTATAATGGGTATGTTGGTATTTCGATCAGGATGGATTATTAAAAATAAGCTGGGCTTATTGGGCATGTGTGCCTTGCTGATGCTAGCCTTTTTAATTCCTTACCGTGAAAGCTGGAGCGGCCTAGTAGAGCCCCTTATCGTTGTGTTTTATTTCCCTTTATTAGTTGCCTTGGGTGCAGGTGCCGAATTATCAGATAAGCATCATAAAATTAATAAACTGTCAGGAGATATTTCCTATCCTCTTTATATGACACATTATCCTTTTATGTGGGTGTTTGCCAACTACGTAGCTGTAAAAAGTCCGAATTGGGAGGAGCTGGCCTGGGTAATACCAGTTTCTGTGCTGCTTCTGGTAGGTTTTGCTTATTTAATTACCGAATTTGTTGATTTTCCAATTCGGCGATACCTTAAAAATAAACTGAAAGCCATTTTATTACAGTAATAGCATAATGTGAAACAATCCTGAAATTTTGACTATCCTAATTGACACACAGGCGAATCGTAAGATCGAAGGAGTCAATGATGAAATTTATTTGGGACTTCCATTTGACCATTGAAAAAATCAATTTTAAGCAGATGAAGAAAATTCGAACACGTATTGAGGCAGTTGACGCACTGCGTGGATTCGCCATTTTTAGTATACTGATTATACATTGCTCCAATTATTTTATGGATGGTTTAGAGATCGAGCGCCAAGGCACTCCGTTTTGGGAAGCCGTAAATTCGACAACCAAAAGCATGCTGTACTTCATGTTTGAAGGCAAGGCATATGGCCTGTTTGCATTGTTGTTCGGTTTTACATTTGGTATACAGTATTATAAAGCCGCAGGACAAAAGAAGCGTTTCACGATTCGCTTCCTGTGGCGAATGTTGCTGCTGGCCGGTTTTGGAGTACTTAATGCCGCCTTTTTTGCCGGTGGTGACCCCTTGATTTTTATGGCCATGGTAGCCATCATACTGCCTTTGACGGCTCGCCTTAGCAGCAAAGCACTGCTGATTATCGCTGCGGTTTTGTTTTTGCAGCCCTTAGAGTGGTTCAAGATTATTAGCCTTTGGCTTAACCCCAATACGAAATTAGTTTGGTATACGGGCGGTTTTTACGAGGCTGTGCGTCCGGCTGTTGCTAATGGTGAGTTTATACCCATGGTATGGAGTAATATTACAGTAGGTTTGCAGGCATGCTTGGCCTGGGCCTTTGAATACGGTCGTATATCCCAAACACCTGGTCTATACATCCTCGGGTTCTTAATGTACAGACACGGCTTGTTTAATCGTACTGATGCATCTTTTTGGGATCGTTTATGCTTTTTCACCCTTATCAGCACGCCGCTGCTATTTGTAGTGAAAGCAGTTCCACCCACAACGAGCTTAATCCAAGCGCCCTTGCAGGTTGTGTTTAGTATGTGGTATAACTTATCGTTTATGTTACTGATGGCTTCATTGTTTATTATTCTGTACCGATCGGAAGGTTTTAGGCGCCTCACGGTGCCCTTGAAGTGGTATGGAAAAATGAGTCTTACTAATTATATATTCCAATCAATTATTGCAACCGCTTTGTTCTATCCTTATGGTTTAAACATTGCAGCCTACGCCGGCGTTGCAGCTAGTGTGCTTATTGGGCTTGGGATAGCCGCTTTACAAATTGCCTTTAGTTATCTTTGGCTAAACCGATACAAACAAGGACCGTTTGAATTTATCTGGCATAAAGCAACTTATTTACAGGTAACTGTTCCGGTTCTCAATAGGTGATTCTAATTTCTGAGTTGCCGTTTTTTTCAAAAAATGTTATATCGCTAATTAATTATCAGATGAAGAACAGAGTTTTATTTATTTTCCTCTTATCGTTTGCAGTGCTATCGCTTATTGCTGGTCAAACGACAGATATTATTCCCCGTCCGCAGAAACTAAAAGAGAACGGGCAGGCTTTTGTATTAAACGAAAAAACGAAAATTATTTATACTAAGGGTTTACAGAAGCAGGCCGAACTGCTGGAGTGTGCCTTGTCGCCGGCCACGGGTTGGGATTTTGTGCTTAGCGAAGGAAATAAGGCTAAGATTAACAGTATTGTTTTGCAGCTAGATGCCCAAATTAACAATGCCGAAGGTTACCGTTTACATGTAGAGGATAAAAACATAAGGATTACCGGAGGCGATGCTGCAGGTATTTTTTACGGTGTGCAAACGCTGCTGCAATTATTGCCTGCCGAGGTGTACAGCAAACAACGTCAAAAGGAAGTTGCCTGGGCGGTACCCGGAGTAAGCATTGAAGATGCACCATCCTATCCGTGGCGGGGTATGATGCTCGATGTAAGTCGCTACTTCTTTGAAAAAGATTATGTGCTGCGTTTCATCGATATGATGGCCATGTATAAGCTTAATGTGCTGCATTTTCACCTGATTGATGATGCCGGTTGGCGACTTGAGATAAAAAAATACCCCAAGCTAACATCAGTAGGAGCCTGGCGCGGTGAAGGAAAAGACCGTATTGGCGGATTCTATACACAGGAGGATATCAAAGACATAGTGGCTTATGCCGCCGCCCGCAATGTGGAGGTGATACCAGAAATTGAACTACCAGCACACGTGTTGGCGGCCATCGTGGCTTATCCGCACCTCTCGTGTACAGGCAAGCAACACCAGGTGCCAACGCGCCACTTTATCAGTCGCGATTTATATTGCCCGGGCAAAGAATCTACCTTTGAGTTTCTAGAAGATGTGTTTGCCGAAACAGTAGCCCTGTTTCCCTCCCAATATGTTCACATAGGCGGCGATGAGGCGGTTTACGATCGTTGGAAGGAATGCCCGCATTGCCAACAACGAAAAGAGGAGCTGGGAATACAAACTGAAAAGGAATTGCGCACTTACATGAATAACCGCGTGCAAAAAATGCTGGCCGCCCACGGTAAAACTGTTGTAGGATGGGATGAGTTGATAGAGGAAGGACTCGCTGAAAAGGCGGTCGGAATGGTGTGGCACGACAAAAAGAAAGCGCTCACGGGAACCCGGGATGGCCATGATGTGGTGATGGCGCTAACAGGACATACTTATTTCGATTTCCCCGAGAGTAGCATTCCCGGCGAGGTGAAAGCAGCTACCTGGCTACCACCCATTTCGCTGCAAAAAGCCTATGAGTGGGATCCGATGCTGGATGGACTCGATGAAAAATACCGCGATCAGGTGCTGGGTGTTAATGGCTGCCTGTGGTCCGACCAGTTTATCCATGGCGATGAGTTGCCACGGATCAATGCCATCAACGAAAACCGAGCAGAGAAATACATGGATTACCTTACCTTTCCGCGAATGGCTGCCTTGGCCGAGGTGGGCTGGACGCCACAGGTGCTGCGCAGCTGGGAAAATTTTGAGGATAACATGGCAACCCACTACCGCCGCTACGACCAGGCCGGATATGGCTATCGCGTGCCACAACCTAAGCTGATTGCCAAAGAGGAGGAAAACGGCGGCTTTTTAATTACACTCGAAAACCCGGTGGAAGGTGCGCATATTCGTTATTCCACCGATGGCATACCCGCCAACGTACATTCAACAGTTTACACAGCGCCGGTGCAGGTGGAGGATATACACGATTTCCAGGCCATCACAGTCGTGAACCGACGTCAGTTTTCTTTACCTTTATATTTCCCAAAGAAATACGAGGGCTACGAAAAGTATGGTACGCTGCTGGCCGAATGGACGCCGAAAGCCATCAAAGCTAAAGTATTTGGTGCTTTTGAAATGAACGCCACGGGCAAGATCAATAAAAACGCAGCTTATGAGCTTACTTTTCTGTTTACCGGAGGGCAATATCGCCTGGATATTGAGTCGGTAGAGGTATTTAAAAACGGGCAGAAAATAGCCGAAGATCTCCATACCGGTTTTACTGGTGGAACTGCGCACAACAATGTGTATAAATTTACTATCGATGAGTATGAAACAGGTGCTGCATTTACCATAAAAGCCCGTGTAAGGGGCGACCTTGGTAACGACAGTAATGGTGCTGTATTTATCAAAGCGCTGTAATATTTGTTTAGGAAGTGAATTGGTGCCTGCCTTAAATCGTATATTTTACGAATTAGAGCCATCTACTCCGCCATAGCAAGTGGGGGAGATGGCTTTTTGCTAAAAGTAAAAGATATTCTTCTTCATTTTATTTGGCCAAGCATTTCTTATGCTGCGAGGATTACCATAACTTTACGGTTTATGGCTGATAACTCCGGTAAAATATTAAAAAGCATACAACCGAGTCGCATTACCCTACCCATTCTTATTGGGCTGGGAGTGACCGGTTATTTCCTGTACCAGGAATTTGATCCTTCGGTGCTAGATTATTTCTCCTTTACTTTTCAGTCTATATTCTGGTTTTTTATTTCCTTTCTGATGATGGCCATTCGCGATTTTGGCTATATGATACGTATTCGCCTGCTAACTGCGAAACAGTTGAGTTGGCGTTCTGCCTTTAGCACCATTATGCTGTGGGAGTTTACTTCAGCCATTACACCCTCGGCCATTGGCGGCACCAGTGTGGCCATCTTCTTTATCAATAAAGAGGGTGTTAAACTGGGGAGGAGCACCGCTGTTGTTATGGTCACTTCGTTTCTGGATGAGCTCTACTTCATTGTTACTTTTCCCTTGATTCTGTTGTTTATTGGTCGCACCGATATATTTTCCATGGGTGATAGTGTAATGGTCGGTATGCCCTGGTACAAGAATCAGTTTTTTATGTTTGCCTTCATCGGTTACCTGCTTAAGCTGGCCTATACAATTGTTATTACCTACGGTTTATTTATTAACCCAAGGGGTTTGAAGTGGTTGTTGCTGTGGGTGTTTAAATTACCCATTATTCGAAGGTGGCGACCACAGGCCAATGAGTCAGGCTCCGATCTGATCGCTACTTCCGATGAGTTTAAGCGCTGGCCTTTTAAAAACTGGCTGAAGGCTTTTGGTGCTACAGCTCTTAGCTGGACTGCACGCTATTGGATTGTTAATACCCTCATTCTGGCTTTCTTCGGTTTTCAGCTTTTGGGGTGGCATGATCATATTCTGATTTTTGGTAAGCAGTTGGTCATGTGGATTATGATGCTCGTAAGTCCTACTCCCGGAGGCAGCGGCTTTGCCGAATGGGTGTTTAAAGAGTTTTTATCGAGTATGGTACCCTTGGGAACAGGAATGGCCATGGCCTTCATGTGGCGATTGGTCAGTTACTATCCTTATCTGCTTATCGGTGCGTTTGTAGTGCCCAAGTGGGTGAAGAAGCACTTCGTTAATTCCTGATTCTATTTGATAAAATGCTGATTTTTAGTGATAAATAACTGTAATGGCGCTTTGCTATTCACTAACTTGCTTAGCGTTAAAAACATAGCTATGTCAGCGATCAAAAATATTTTCACCATATTACTTGTTGGGTTATTGTTATTTGGCGGATGTGGCCGCCGAAAGACAAAAAAAGTAAATCACGAGTCTACTCCACCTGTCGAGTTGGTTATTTATTGCGAGAATACCATGCTGAATATGGTTGTTGACTTGAAGGAGCGCTTTGAAAAGGAATATAACTGCACGATTACTTTGCACAATGATTGTGCAAAAAATCTTATGGGTATCATCAAATATTCGGCCAGGGGTGATTTATATATCCCTGCATCGGCACATAGTTTTCAACACTTTCATAATAATACGGGTTATCACCTGAAGGATTCTTTGTTTTTAGGTTATAATCATTTGGTTTACATGGTTAAAAAGGGAAATCCCAGGGGATTTGATGGGCATGTTTCTTCTTTAATGCAGAAGGGTGAGTATGCGCTTATGATGGCCAATGCAGAAACCAGTGCCTTGGGTTACGAAACAAAAGCTTTTCTGGAATATCAGGGAGCTTACGCTGAGGTGCTTCAAAGTGTAGTATCGCTCACATCCGACGCCAAAGGCCTGGCCGAAGGTCTGCAGGGCAATCAGGCTGATGTGGCCATTAACTGGGGCAGTAATATTTATGTTAATGGGAATAGGAATTATATTGATGTGGTTCGACCACAAACAGCTTACCAAACAGCCATACCCATGTATGCCGCGGTATTGTCCTGTACGACACAGGCTAACCTGGCCAGATCTTTTCTCGATATGGCTGCCAACGAATTGAATGAGTCATTTTTATCGCGTTATGGTTTTTCGAAAAGGGCGACTATTATTTTTTAAATTACGCTTAAAATTCTATTTTTAGAAAAATTCATTTCAGTGAGCAAAGGTAATCGTAACGGTAAGCTATCGTATTTTAAAGAGCCAATTATCAATAAGCTATATTTGTTATTGGCAATTTTTCTTTTGACGATTGCCACCATTTTAACCATCGAAAACTTTTTTGACCGATCCTATCAATCCCGATACAGCAGTACAATTGAGAATCAGGAGAAGCTGCTAAAGCTTGAGAACCTTCTTAATCAGAGTCTGCTGAAGCTCAATCTGGCCTTTAAATCTTATACCTCCATTACTCTCGTTAAAGCACTGGAAAATAATGATAGTAACATAGAACGGCTTACCCGCCAGAGTAAAGCCATTCTGAATGTGATTGATCAGGGCGGCGTGATTGAGGATATTCGTCCGGTAAAAGATTATTCCAAGGATTCCATTACCATGCGCATCAATTACCTAGCCGATAGTTTTACCGGTACTATATCCGAAGTGAGTGAGTTGGTGCCCATCATCGACGACTTATACAACAAATCACGGCGCATATCCGATCAGGTGCTTCAGAATATTACCGTGCATGGTGGCGAGAATGAGCATTTGAAGAGTAGTGTCGAACAGCTGGTAAAAGGTGCCGAGCCTGAGTTTGGTCGGATGCTTGAGATAGAGAATACTATCGCTTACGAAATTAATAAGCGATTGGTAACCCTTAATAATAAAGGGATTAGTGTACTGAGTCGCTATAATAAGTTGAAATATACATCGCTTATTTTCTTTACACTATTTGTAATTTTCCTGTCCTACTTTTTATTGTCGCAGATCCGTAGTGTTATTCTTAATCGGAAAAAGGCTGAGGAGAATAATATGAAGTTGATACAGGCAGTGGAGCAAAGCCCTATCTCTATTATGATTACCGATACACAAGGTAATGTGGAGTATGTCAACAAAGGGTTTAAGTCCCTCGATGGCTTTTCAAATAGTGAACTGGAAAAGGGAGAAGCTAATTTTTTTAAGATACAGAATAAAAAGAATGAGTTGGCCGATATGTTGTGGCAAACCATTCAGGAAGGGCGTGTTTGGCAAGGGGAGATATCGAGTACCAAAGAAGACGGTTCTATTTTCTGGGAAAAAGTGCTTATTTCCCCAGTGCTTAGCAAGGATAATACCATATCAAACTATGTGGCCATTAAAGAAGATACCACCGAGAAGAAACTTCTGACAGAGTCCTTGAAGGAATCGAACAAAGCCTTGAGTACCATCACCGATAATCTCCCGGTGGGTGTATTGATTGTTGATAAAGACAAGCGGATTATACAGATAAACAAGACGGCCGCCAAAATAATGGGCTTTGATAGCGGCGATCAGGCTTTGGAGCACCTGATCAATAGTTCGTATGACAAATTGTTTTTCACGGTTAAGAAAGATGCTTACAAAGATGAGCAAACCGGTGTGAATGTAGTAACCCTTGAAGAGCGACTGGTTATTAAGGAGAACAACATATCCCGTGAAATACTTAAAAATATCATTCCCATATCGCTGGATAAGAAAGAGGTGTTTCTCGAGGCTTTTATGGATATAAGCGCCCAAAAGGAAATACAGAAGAAGGAGGCCGATTCCAATCGTGCCAAATCTGAGTTTTTGGCCAATATGAGTCACGAGATACGCACGCCCATGAATGGGATAATTGGTGCCACTGAGTTGCTGGGTAAGACACGAATGTCGAAGGAGCAGAAGAATGTGGTCTCCATCATCGGCCGCTCTTGCGATAACCTGCTCAACATTATTAACGATATTCTCGATTTCTCTAAGATCGAAGCCGGCAAGATGAAGATCGAATCCTACTCGTTCAACCTGCGTTCTACCGTTGATTACCTAATGGATCAGATGTCGTTTCGTTCATTGGAGAAAGGCATTGAAATATTGAATGATGTAGAGGATACCATACCTCCGGTGTTGATTGGTGATGAGAGTCGTCTTATTCAGGTGTTAGTGAACCTGATGGGTAATGCTGTGAAATTTACTGCGGAGGGAGAGGTGGTGCTTAAGGTGGAAATCGAACAACAAAAGGGTACACATTTGGTGCTGCATTTCTCGGTGGAAGATTCGGGCATTGGCATACCTAAAAACAAACTGGAGAAAATTTTCGAGTCCTTTACTCAGGCTGATGGTTCTACCACGCGTAAATTTGGTGGCACAGGCTTGGGTACTAGTATCTCCAAAATGCTGGTTGAGTTAATGGGGGGTAAGATATGGGTGGAGAGCCCCAATCCGAATTTTATGTGGTCCAAAGAAAATCCCGGTTCTGTATTTCACTTTACCCTGCCTTTTGTAATCGACAAAGATCATAAGGCGCTTGAATTGAATACAGAGCAATTTGCCCATGTGAATGCGCTTATTGTCGATAACCATAAAACCAACTTGTTACTCCTTAAAAAAACACTTAACAATTGGCAAATCGAGTCTGATACGGTAAATGATGAGAAGTCGGCACTTCGTATGCTTGAGGAAGAGAAGGGCTTTAACCTGATGATTATCGACAGTCACCTGTTTAGTAAGACGGATGATAACTTTGTGCAAACTGTTAAGCAAAAGCAGCCCGGCATTCGTACCATTTTGTTCTCGTCGGAAAACCGTTGGAAGAATACAGATGGCTTCAAAGGGGTTGATATTGTATTGTACAAACCGGTTAAACATGCCGACCTGTTTTCAGCCATCGAAAAGCTGTTGGTGGCCGGTAAGGATGCAGTGAGCTCTGCCGAGGCACAGGTCGCAGAGTTTAAAGAGCGTATAAAGGGTAAACATATCTTGCTGGTGGAGGATAATATCATCAATCAGAAGATTGCCGAGAAAATGTTGTCCCGCTTGGGACTTCAAATTCACATATCAAAAAATGGACAAGAGGCAGTAGATATTTTAATCAATGAGAGTAATCAGGAAATTGACCTGGTGTTTATGGATGTACAAATGCCGGTGCTCAATGGCTTGGATGCCACGCGTAAATTGCGTGAGGAAGGCATCGATTTACCCATCATTGCCATGACAGCCAATGCGCTGAAGGGAGATCGTGAAGTATGCATTGAGGCCGGAATGAACGATTATATTGGCAAGCCGGTTAAGATGGATGACCTGGAAAGTATCATCGATCGTTGGTTGTAATCATGAGGAGTAGTACTCAATAATGAAGGGCAAATAATAAATAAATACGACAATTGCTACAGTAATAATGATCAAAGCAGCACTTCTGATCAGCCTTGCTTTTCTTTCTATTTTTGCCTTAGCTCTGATTAAATCAATGGTGTTTTTATCCGCAATTTTGTCGCTTGCAAATTTCCTGGAAAAATCACTTTTGGCATGTTTTGTTTGAAAGTGCCTGGCATTAATACCCTTTAGTATTCTCCTATTATTGCGTTGAGAATTCATACCATCTTTTACAAAGCCAAGTCCTCCTGTCATAATGCCTATTGGGGGTTACTTGTTCAAGTTACAGAATTTTCCGTTTAATACCACGGCATCCAGCTGCATGTTTTTGGCCGACAGAACAGCGCCTTCCTCATCGTGCACTATGGGTTCGCCACGTACGTTGAATGAGGTATTAATCAATGCTTTTATACCATAATTATCATCGAGGTACATCAATAAGGCATATATATACGGATTATCGTTCGCATTCACCGTTTGGATACGAGCCGTGCCATCCACATGGACTACACCCGCTATCTCCTCGCGTCTGTCGGCTAGTATTTCAAAGTCAAGCAACATATATTTAGCCAGATGATTGATGTTTTGCTTCCCTGTAAAATATCGGGCGTTATGCTCCAGCATAATGGGCGCCACGGGTCGGTACCACTCACGTTTTTTGTGGGTCATACTTACTTTATCAGCCAGTTTTTTATTATTGGCCAGTGACAGAATAGAACGATTACCAAGAGCGCGTGGGCCAATCTCTCCGGCATTATTGCAGATGGCGATCACCTTGTTTTGCATCAAAGCAGCAGCGCAGTTTTCAATATCTTGTGGGGTAAAGTAACAAGCCTTGTCATTTATCTGCCAGTTATTGAGATAAGGGTTGTGTAGCGGTAGGCTTCCATGCTTTATCCATTCGAAATATGCAGCTGCCCCAAGTGACAGGCCGCTGTCCTCGGTGCAGGGGGGTATGGATACATCCTTGAATAGGCCACTTTCAACAATGTTTGTATTAGCTACAATATTCAGTGCCGAACCACCTGCATAATACAGGTATTCATAGCCACCCTGTGCCTGTAGCTGCGTTATTTTTTTTAGCAATTCGCGTTGAAATATACCTTGCATGGTGGCGAGTATGTCCTGTAGAAAGGGATTATCTTGCTGCAGGTGTTTGATGTCGACTCCAAAATCGGCGCGGGCGGCTTCAAAAAATCTTTTTTTACTGGCCCATATGTCAGCGAAGTAATTATGCTGTACCAGCCAGTCTTCAATGTCTTGCCGGTATTGTCCGTATGCAGCCAGCCCCATCATTTTACCAGGCACACTATTTTGGGCATTAAATTTTGCTCCAATAATGCCAAAAACAAGAGCATTGGCATTAAACAAGGAGGATAAGTGTTTCATTTCCCAATGGTGCTCTATGGGTTTAATGACGCCTGCCTTGTGGCTAAAGGCCGAGAAGTTACTGACGCTGGCCCCTCCATCGAAATGAATGAGCAGGCTGTTGTCCTTGAAGTCACCGTAGAAAGGGAGGCTCGCCGCAATATGAGCCAGCTCATGGTTCAAGGCGTAGGCTTCTTTTTCGCAATCGAGCCACCAGCAGCGTCCGCGCTCTGGCTTTACGGAAAGATGAGTATTTAAGGGCGCCTCAAACCGAAAGCGCCCGCATGAGGATATAAAACTGCGCCCCACCACATTATCCACAAAAACAAGATCGTAATCCGTGTGCTTGAGCAAACCCTCGCTCTTCAGTAAGTCGTAAATTTGCTCGTGAAGCCGGTTATCATGTTTACGTCGGCTTAAGCGCTCCAGTGTAAGATGCTTCAATACCTTGCCTTTGTGCATCAGGCTAAGCGCATGATCGTGCACATAGAAAGGAGTGTTGCTGCTAATACGATCCTGTATGCCATAGATGGCCAGGGTGGGCTTCGAAGCGTTCATGTAATTTTAAATTAGAAATTGGCCGGCAAGGGTGATGGCCATTAGCATATATATAAATATCTCTTGCAGTGTACGGCGCTGAACTAGGGTAAAAAAGCGACCCACGATTATTGCTGTGCCAATGGCCCAGATGGGCATTACCTCTAGCGAGTAGTAAGGAGTGATGGCGGCAGCTACGCTCAGTACTACCAACCAAATAAACACTCTGAAATGTTTACGGTTGATGATTTTTAAGGCGGGCAGTATGCGCACTACAGAAATAATAGAGATAAATACCAATGCGATAATGATGCCATTGTAAATTTGTGAGTAGATGCTATGCTCGAAAAAGGCAATGGGCGAGATGAAGTTTTCGAATATGTCTGACAGAAACTGAGCTGACTGATCGTTCCAAAAGTAATAGGCGAAGGCAAACAGATAGGGCAGTATAAGTCCTAGTAGCGAGGCCAGGAAAGTACGCATGGTCATCAGCCGCATAATAAACATGACGGTCCATAGGAAGGCAATAAAATAAATGCCTTTCGCATAAAATAAGCTGCCTGTTGAAAGCCATAAAGCGGCTTCGAAACACCATTTCATGGGCTTACGTTGTCCGCTTGCTGCAAATAGTCGCTCTATGCCCAGCATTAACAAGGGGGTGAAAAACCATACCGGATGCAGCTTTTGTGCCATCAGGTAAGCGCTCACCAGCAGCAGATAAACAAAGCCGGGTAGGTTGGTCTGTCCGTTAAACAGGTTGTGGCGGTTCACAATGCGGTTGACCCCAAACATCATTAACAGAGCAATGAGCATGCTAATGAGGGAGGTAAGAAGGTGTTTGCTTTTCAGGGTGTTAATGAGCAACCCCCACAAGGGCATTGGGTTATGATCGTTGGGGAAGCTTGGACTTACATCAAAAAGAAGTGTATTTGCCCAAAAGGCGATGAGCAGTAAAGGCAGCAGCACCAAGGCAACAATGTCATTTCTGTTGAGGGCTCTAAAAAGCATAATTGGCAATTTAATGTATCTTGTTTTCCGCAGATAACACTGATATGCGTTATCTGCGGGAGATAGGATTCCGCTAGCGGAATAAAATTATAAATCAAATCCGATGTCGGAGCGGAAGTATTTTCCTTCGTAATCGATTGTACGGGCGTTCTCAAACGACTGCTTTAATGCCTCGTCCTTATTGCTGCCGAAAGCAGTTAAAGCAATAACACGACCGCCGGCTGTAAGAACTTTGCCATCGTCGCTGCTTGTGCCCGCATGAAAAACCAGACCGTCCTTTACCAGATCAAGCCCTGTTATCTCCTTGCCTTTCTCATAGCTGCCCGGATAGCCGCCCGATACGCACATTACAGTGGTGGCTGTTCGTTCGTCAATGGCAATGGTTTTCTTACGTAATTCACCGGCTGCCACTGCTTCAAACAGTTCTACCAAGTCCGATTTAATACGGGGGATCACTACTTCTGTCTCAGGGTCGCCCATGCGTACATTGTACTCAATTACAAAGGGTTCGCCATTTACACTTATCAGGCCAATAAAAACAAAGCCCTTGTAGGGTATATTATCTTTGGCCAGTCCGTCAATAGTGGGTTTTACAATGCGGTCGTGAACCTTTTTCATAAAAGTATCATCTGCAAATGGTACCGGCGATACGGCACCCATGCCGCCTGTGTTTAGTCCAGTGTCGCCTTCGCCAATTCGTTTGTAGTCTTTGGCTTCGGGCAGTATAACATAACCGTGTCCATCGGTGAGTACAAATACCGATAGTTCAATGCCACTTAAAAACTCCTCGATAACAACGGTGCTGGAGGCTTCTCCAAACTTACCACTCAGCATTTCTTTTAACTCTGCTTCTGCCTCGCTTTGATTATCCAGGATCAGCACACCTTTGCCGGCGGCCAGCCCGTCAGCCTTGAGCACATAGGGTGCCTGTAGTGTATTTAAAAAGGCCAGTCCTTCATCAAGGTTGTCCTGTGTTACGGATAGATAGGCGGCTGTGGGAATGTTATGGCGCATCATAAAGGCCTTGGCAAATTCTTTACTGCCTTCCAGCTTCGCCCCTTCTTTCCCGGGACCGATGACCGGCACATGAGCAATCTGGGGATCATTCAGCACAAAATCCTTCACACCCCTCACCAATGGTTCTTCCGGACCCACTACTATCATATTTACTGCATTATTCAGCACAAAAGACTTGATGGCTTCAAAGTTGTTAGGGTCAAGGTCGACATTGGTACCAACCTGAGCTGTGCCGGCATTGCCGGGAGCAATAAATAACTGGCTTAACTTGTTGCTTTGGGTCATCTTCCATGCCAGGGCATGCTCGCGACCGCCGGAACCTAGTAGTAAAATGTTCATGTTTGTTGTATTGATCGTTACATCTCTAATTTCTTAAACTGATAGCCTTCTTTTAGCAGTTGATCCAGGGCAGCGGGCAGGGCGTAATGCATGCGGGGCCACGCTTTCTTCGAATCATGAAAAAGCACGATAGAGCCGTTACGCGCATAGTTTAGCACGTTGGCCAGTACTTGCCCTTTCGACAGACGATGGTCGTAATCCATCGATAATACATCCCACATAACAATGTGTTTGAACTGTCGGCTTAGGGCTTTCATGTACCAGGGGTACAGCTGCCCGTGAGGTGGACGAAACAGTTGGCCGGGAATGTGATCAGCAGCTTTTTCAATGTTGTTAAAATAGGCACGGCGCGAACATTTCCACGCCGGCAGATGATTGTAGGCATGGTTACCCACGCTGTGCCCTCTTTGCAGCAGCTCTTGCACCATGCCTTCATTACGATGCGCATTTTCCCCCACACAGAAGAAAGTGGCTGGCAGATCATAACTGTCAAGCAAGTCCATCACCCAACCCGTTTCCTTCTCTACGGGACCATCGTCAAAAGTAAGGTACAGCGTTTTGTCTGTATTTTTCATGCGCCACAATGTATGTGGAAACAATGCCCTGAGGGGCGTAGGGGGCTGTACCTTCCAGTTCATCATTTTATTCGTTAAAGAAGCCCATGCGTTTCATGTTCTTCTCATAATCCTTCTCCAAATACTGCATTAATTCATCGCGCTTATATTTCTGCGCCATCTTTACAATCTCCATATAAATGGCCATGGCTGTTTCCGGATCACGACCCGCAGTGGCCCGCTTAAAGGCAGCCAGCGAATTGAAATAATCCAGCTCTTTCATTCGGTCAGCGGCCAGATCCTTAAGTATGGCTTCTCCTTTATCAAATTTGTTGATGCGGAAGTATCCTTCGGCCAGGAAGATGCTAAAATAGTTATGGGGCACGCGATCGCCGGATAGTACCTCCATGCTCTTATCCAGTATTGCTTCCGCCTTGGTTTCTTTACCCTCATCGATAAGAGCCAGGGCCAGTCGCGACATATTATTTCGTATGTTGGTGGCCATGCGCAAATGGTTTTCATCCAGATAAACATCCGGATTTTCAAAGCCACCCCAGGTAAACTCTTCCATCACATTCTGATACATACGTTCGGTATCTACCCGTCCGTATTGACCATCGTTATTAACCGTTTTGATGGGTACCACCTGATAGGCGAAACCTTCGAGCTGGAAGTAATCCTGTAAGCCGGCATAGTTATCAGCCCCCACCGTTACGGCATAGTATATTGGCCGCTCCCAGTCGTTGTTAGAGAGTAGATCCAGAATCATTAGCTCATTCTTCAGGATCATGTTTTTATTGATATTCAGGTTAAGATGATCCTGTATAAGGTGAGCTGCCTCATCCGATACAATGCCCCGTTGCAACACTTTCAGACTGTCAGCAGGTACGGTAAACTGTTTGGAAGGCAGGTATTCAATGTAACCTGCATACTCAGGGATCTGCTTGGTTTTAGGATTGTCGCTGGCCACAAATTTAATGGCTTCCTTCAGATCGACCGCTCCTTTAATCCGATCGACCAGATGCACTACATCGCGGGTGCCCGTAACATACTGATCGTGTTCTAACGAGAAAGGTAAGGGATCGGATTTGTAGGCTTTGCGCTTCATCTGATCGATGTACCAATCGGTTTGTAAATAGCTGAGGTTACACACGCGCACATCTGTGCGTATGCCTTCCACTTCCTGGGCATACCATAGGGGGAAGGTGTCGTTATCACCATTGGTAAATAAGATGGCATCTTCGGCGCAGCTATTGAGGTAGTTGTGAGCCAGGTCGCGCGCCACATAACGATCTGATCGATCATGATCGTCCCAGTTTTCGCTGGCCATAATACCCGGTACCAGTACCAAAGACAGCGTGGTGGCCAGGCTGGCAGCTACGGATCCGGGCATAAAACGCTTCACCCCATTGACAATGGCCAGCACACCCAAACCAATCCATATAGAGAAGGCATAAAAAGAGCCTGCATAAGCATAGTCACGTTCACGGGGCTGGAGGGGTGTCTGGTTCAGGTATAACACAATGGCCAAACCGGTCAGGAAGAAAAGCAGGGAGACAATCCAAAAGCCTTGTTTGCCATTTTTTCCGGCGTTATACTGAAAGAATAAACCAGCTAAGCCCAGTATTAGAGGTAGCATATAGTATTTGTTGCGAGCCGGGTTTTTGGAATACACATCGGGTAGCAATTCTTCTTTGCCCAGGCGAGCTTCGTCGAGTACCTTAATACCCGATATCCAGTTACCCTTGTGTATTTCGCCATGACCCTGGATGTCATTCTGACGCCCCGAGAAGTTCCACATGAAATAGCGGAAATACATGTGGTTTACCTGATAGTTGATGAAAAACTTAAAGTTATCCCACATGGTAGGCACCATAATGGAGGAGGGGCGTCCGCTCCCATCTTCCACGGTTACACGTTTGCCCTGCAGGTTAGTCCACTTTTTGTATTCGTTAATATGTCGTCCTTCGCGGCTGTACATACGTGGGAACAGGGTAGTAGTGCGGCTGTCAAATACGTATTCGGGTCGATGATCAACGGTTTTGTACTCACCATCTTTTTTGATGCGTACCGGTGCACCTTCTTTGTTGCGCATGGCCTCACGGTCCAGTGGCGAGTTATAGTTCTGTCCCAGAAATAGGGGACGGTCGCCATACTGCTCACGGTTGAGGTAAGACATCAACGAAAATACATCTTCCGGTGAATTCTGATCCATGGGAGGATTGGCAAAGGAACGAATAACAATCATGGCAAAGGATGAATAGCCAATCATAATTACGGTCACCGCCAGTATTATGGTGTTAGCAATTACCATTTTCTTCTTGTTGGTAATCCAGATGCCGGCCACCAGGGCTACCACAAGTAATAGCATGTAGAAGATGGCACCCGTATTAAAGGGCAGACCAAAGCCGTTGACAAAGGCAAGCTCAAACCAGCTGGCTACTTTGACAACACCCGGGATAATGCCATACAAAATACCGCCCAGTATAATGCCAGAGATGCCCAGTGCCTTGAGTGTATTATTACGATTTACCTCAAACATTTTGAAGTAATATACCATTACGATGGCTGGGATGGCCAGTAGGTTAAGCAAGTGGACGCCGATGGAAAGCCCCATCAGGTAGGCGATGAGTATTAACCAGCGGTTGGCATAGGGTTTGCCAGCCACATTCTCCCATTTTAGAATGGCCCAGAACACCACTGCAGTAAAAAGGGATGACATGGCATATACCTCGCCTTCAACAGCTGAAAACCAAAAAGTGTCGGAGAAGGTATAGGCAAGGGCACCTACCAAGCCAGCTCCCATCACAGCCCAGGTGCGCCAGATTGGAGGTTCCTCTTCAATGATGAAAACTTTTTTGGCCAGATGAGTAATGGTCCAGAATAGAAACATAATGGTGAAGGCGCTGGCCAAGGCCGACATCATGTTAATCATGAAAGCAACCGAAGCAGGGTCGGGTGCAAAAAGAGAGAAAAAACGTCCTACGATCATAAAAAACGGAGCCCCGGGAGGGTGCCCAACCAGCAGCTTGTAGGCAGTAGAAATAAATTCACCGCAATCCCAAAAGGAGGCAGTTGGTTCAATGGTCATCGCGTAGACGGTGGCTGAAATAAAAAATGTGAGCCAGCCGAGTAAGAGATTCAATCGTGTATATTGCTTCATAGTTACTTAATTTCAATACAATAGTGTGATGTGTAGACTCGGGTTTTCAATCCCATGACTACACAAGCTCCAAAAGTACAATTTTTTGTTTGTTTGGCCTTTACAATAAATGTAATAATGGTAATTGACAAGGTTTTAATAAAGCTTAAGGTTTATGGGCTATAGGGGCAGGTCTAATTGCCTATAAACAATTTTCAGCTGATCGCTTAGTGCTGTGTTGTCAATACTTTTTAAAAGGTTTTTGATGGATTGGCCTTTTTGTACTTCCCGGGCAAATGTGTTGTTGGCATATTGCTGCTGTTTGCGTGGCAATGAGGCGTACCACAGCAGATTATTAAGGTGACGCTGTAGGAGCATGTTGGCATCGGCATCTACGTTTGGTTGCCCACATTCATGTGCCAGTTGCAACAGTTCAATGTTGCCGTCATTATCGGGTGCCGCATCCAGTGGTAGCTCCTTCATACTCTTTGTAATTACCTGTATTGCTTCCGGTTTACGTCCCTGTGCCAGTAAATCATTCGCCAATAAAACACTCATCTGCCTGTATTTCATTACTTCAAAGGTGCGTCTGCAATAATGGTCATAGTAGCCCTGTGTAGCGTCGCCTAAATTGACTTTATGGAGGAAGATATTCAGCAGACTGTCACAGTTGTAATAAATAGGGTTGTTGCCTGTGTTGCGTTGCGGCACCAGTTTGTAAACCGGACCGTCGTAACGCAGATGTTCCTGTAGGCCTAAAAATATGTCAGGGTCGGCACCTGTGGTAAAGTAGATGGGGCGTTCCCAGTTGTTGCTCGCCAATATATCCAGCAGGGCAATGTCATTTTTGTAGAGTACTTTTTTAGGGCACTCCCATTTAAGCGTATCCTTGTCGTTGTAGGGTAGTGCGAATTGCCTTATGGGGGAGTAATCTATCTTTTTGCCATTTTGTAGTGGCAGCTTGCTATCTTCGTCGTTACTGGCAATAAAGCGCACAACATTCTTCAAGGGGGCATATTCGTTGCTCTGCTCCAGTAAAAGGGCATAATCAAGATCTCCGGTTTTATAGCGTTGAAGATCGATGCTAAGCGGAACACCGGCTGTTTCGTTCACAGCTTTGCTCAGCTGCCGTATGCACCAGTCAGCGCCCATCAGTCCATAGTTGATAACACGTATGTCGGTGCGGTAATCTTCCACTTCCTGCACATACCATAAGGGGTAGGTGTCGTTATCGCCATAAGTGAAAAGTATGGCGTTGCTGTCGCAGGCATCAAGGTAGCTTCGAGCCTGATTAAGAGCCAGGGTTCTTCCTGCACGATTGTGGTCGTTGTAGTTCTGACTGAGCATAAGTAGTGGAACGGCCACGGCTAGCAGCAGTATGCCAAGCCCTGTAGTTGGCAAACTTTTGGTTTTCTGCCATAGTAAATGCACAATGCCAAATGCACCATAGGCTATAAACAAGGCAAAGGCAAAGAAGGAACCCACAAAGGCGTAGTCACGCTCGCGGGGCTCAAAGGGTGTTTGATTGAGGTAAAGAATAATGGCCGGTCCTGTCATCAGAAATAGCAAAGCCGTTATAGCCAGGTATTTTTTTCTATTATGGCTACCTCGTGCAAAAAATAGTATACCCAGGAGACCTAGCAAAAAGGGCAATAGGAAATAGGTGTTGCGCGATGGATTGTGCAGGTAGCTGCTGTGCGGGTGTTGTCCTTCTAGTTTTTTGTCGATAAAAGGGATACCGCTTATCCAGTTGCCCTTGTGCAATTCCCCGTGTCCTTGCTCATCATTCTGCCGTCCGGCAAAGTTCCACATTAGATAGCGGAAGTACATGTGATTAATCTGGTAGTTGAAGAAAAAACGCAGATTGGTGATGAAGGCTGGTTTTTCAGTGCTGTTTATGTTGGCGCCAGCCCATTGCTGATAGCCGTATTTGTGCGACGGGTTGCTGCTGTGCATGCGCGGGAACAGTCCTTTGCCAGAGGTTTCGTAGGCATATTCGTCAGCTTTGCGATAGGGCTCGTAGCCTTCTTTGTTTCTTCGATAAGTTGTTTTGTATTGTAAGTCACCGCCTGGTGTATTAAAATATTGGCCATACAAAAGGGGGGCTTGTGCGTATTGCTCGCGGTTAAGGAAGCTGTCGAGGGAAAATACGTCAGACGGTGCATTCAGGTTAATGGGGGGATTGGCATCGGCCCGTATGATGATGAGGGCGTATGATGAATAACCAATCATAAAAACGAGGGTGATGACTGCCGCCAGGTGTTGCCAGTTGTTTTTAATACGCGTTTTAAACACCATGTAGAATAAGGTGCCAAAGAGTAGCAGTACAAAAAGAAGCAGTCCGCTGTTAAAAGGCAATCCGAGGGAGTTTACCATGAAGAGTTCAAGATGACTCGCCAGCCATAAGCCATTCTGGATAATGACAAAGAGGATAAGCGCCAGAATGCCGCCTCCAATAACAAGAGCTTGTGCAAAGCGCACCCAGCTAAAGGCATGGCGGCGCAGTAATATGAGAAGCACCAAAACGGGGATGATTAACAAGTTTAGCAGATGAACACCCACGGATAGCCCCATGAAATAGGCGATTAGTATCAGCCATTTGCTAGATGGAATTTCTTTTTGATCCTGTTCATCCCATTTTAAAAAGAGCCAAAAGCACAGGGCGGTGAAGAATACCGACAAGGCATATACCTCAGCTTCCACGGCGGAAAACCAGAAGGTGTCAGATGCGGCAAAGGCCATCGCAGCGATGGCACTGGGCGCAACAATAAGGATGTATTGACCAATGGACGTTGTGTATTTTTGAAAGCTATAGCGCAGTATGTGTTCAGCCGAAAAATAGAGCAGCATGACCGTTGCCGCAGAGGCCATCACCGATAATAAATTGGCGCTGTAAGCTATATTGGCTTGTGTTGTGGCGAAAAGTGTAAAAATACGGCCCAGGATTAAGTATAAGGGAGCACCGGGTGGGTGCCCTACTTCTAGCTTGGCCATACAAGCTATAAATTCTCCACAATCCCATAGGCTAACGGTGGGTGCCATGGTGTTCCAATATAAAAAAGCAGATAATAGGAATAAGGTCCAGCCAACCAGCTGATTGATTCTTTTTTGAGGCGTCATAGTGATTTTAGCATGTTCAGGTTTTAAAGTTAACAACTTATTTTTTGTCTTTTTTTCTTGCATTGAAAGAAAATCTATCTATCTTTGCATCGCTTTTGAAACAAAGGCATAGGTATTGTCTCATGGTGTAATGGTAGCACAACTGGTTTTGGTCCAGTTAGTCAGGGTTCGAATCCTTGTGAGACAACGACTAAACCTTCTGAAGAGGAAGGTTTATTTTTTGACTTGCTTGTCTCATGGTGTAATGGTAGCACAACTGGTTTTGGTCCAGTTAGTCAGGGTTCGAATCCTTGTGAGACAACACTTTATAACGCTTCTCAATAAATTGGGAGGCGTTTTTTTATTCCCGAAATCCTGATTTTTCAATTTCAGGATCAGGAGCAAATGGATCAGGGATCAGGTGCAAATTCTGGGTCTACGCATAAATTTTACAGAGACGGTAGAGGAAAAAGTTGACATCCTTAACACCTCTGAATTGTCTTCTGAAGTCTTTAATTTTAGCATTAAATGATTCAGCCGCCGCATTGGTGCTTCTTCTCAGATTAAGCTGCGATTCCTTGCTACAAAAGACCTTTGTGATCCCCATCCCACCGCCTATGGCAACGGACTTCCCCTTGCCTTCAAGGGCAAAGGGAAGAATGTGCACGGCGCTTATGAAGTAAATGCTTTCTTAGACCTCAAATGGCTTAAAAGTGAGTAAGGAACAGATCAAATATCAATGAATGAAAACCTTGAGTATGCGTCAGTTGATTTTAATTCTGAACCCGAAGGGTTCAAAGATCTATAGCCACAGGAGACAACCTGTGGTGTTCATCATACATTATTCACCAACCCCGGAGTGGGTTGAATATCAGGAATGGTTCCGTTATTTTCAGGATCCCATCTGATTTTCATTATGCAAGTAAAAGCTGCGATCCTTTACTTTGGCTTTGCTACTGATGTCGATTACGGCACAAAAAAAGGGAGCAAATTGCTCCCTTTTCTATATAGAGTAGATAATCTACTAGCTTAAAGCGTAACGCTTAAATTCAACAGCTTTCAAACCTTTGCTGGCACCATCAAGGTACTGCTTAATCGATTGCTTGTTGTCTTTTACAAACGCTTGTTCCATCAAAGTATTCTCTTTGAAGAACTTGTTCAGGCGACCCATTGCAATCTTCTCCAACATTGCTTCTGGCTTACCTTCGTTACGCGCCATGTCCTTACCAATTTCAAGTTCTTTTTCCTTTACATCGGCGGGTACACTGTCGGCATCAACAGCAATAGGAGCCATTGCAGCAGCTTGCATAGCAACGTCTTTTCCTACTTGCTCGTCCACATCAGCCTGGTTGAAGCCAACCAAAGTAGCTAATTTGTTACCGGCGTGAATATAAGCGGCAACTGAGTCAGCTGAAACAGTTTCGTAAGCAGCTAAATCTAGTTTTTCACCAATCACACCAGTTTGCTCAGCGATTAACTCAGCAACGGCACGACCGTTTAATTCTAACGCTTTTAAGGCTTCTAAGTCAGCTGGATTTTCAGCAATTGCCAGGTCAAGAATAGACATTGCAAAATCAACATAGCTTTCGTTTTTAGCAACGAAGTCAGTTTCGCAATTCAGTACAATTAAAGCACCTCTTTTCTTGTCAGCAGTAACTTTTGCTAAAACAACACCTTCAGTAGTCTCGCGGTCAGCACGCTTGTTAGCGATAGCCTGTCCTTTTTTGCGGATGATTTCAACGGCTTTGTCAAAATCTCCTTCAGCTTCTGTTAGTGCCTTTTTACAATCCATCATACCGGCACCGGTACTTTTTCTTAGTTTGCTTACGTCAGCAGCAGTAATAGCCATGTTATTGTATTTTAAAGTTGTTAGACAAAAATAATCGAATTACTCGTTAGCAGCTTCTTCTGATGATTTTTCCTCAGCAGGAGCATCCGCTTTCTTAGCTGCTTCCTTTGCAGGCTCAGCTTTTTTAGCACGAGTTTTTTTCTCTTTCGATCCTTCGCTATCTTTCTCTACCTTACGCTCGTTGATGCCTTCCTGGATGGCTTTGGTCATCACATCGGTAATCAGCTCGATTGACTTGGTTGCATCATCGTTAGCCGGAATGACATAGTCGATGGGTGCAGGGTCTGAGTTGGTATCAACAATACCAAAAACAGGGATATTCAAGCGGATAGCTTCTTTTACAGCGATGTGCTCTTTCATCACATCAACAACAAACATGGCTGCAGGAAGACGTGTTAAGTCAGCGATAGAACCTAATGTTTTGTCCAGTTTAGCGCGCTGACGGGTGATTTGAAGACGCTCACGCTTCGACAAGTTTTTCCACTGGCTTGGGTCAGCCATCATCTTGTCAATAGAAGTCATCTTCTTTACGGCTTTACGAATAGTGGGGAAGTTGGTTAACATACCACCTGGCCAACGCTCAGTTACATACGGCATGTTTACACCACCAACTTTATCGGCAATGATTTCTTTCGCTTGCTTTTTAGTAGCTACGAACAACACTTTCCGACCCGATTTTGCAATCTGTTTAAGTGCTGCGGCAGCTTCGTCAATCTTCACCGCTGTTTTGTGAAGGTCCAAAATGTGGATACCATTGCGTTCCATGAAAATATAGGGCGCCATGGCTGGGTTCCACTTTCTTTTCAGGTGACCAAAGTGTACACCTGCTTCTAATAATTCCTCGAAATTAACTCTTGGCATTTTAATTTTTTTAAGTTGTTTACGTTCTGTTTAAATCAATCTTTAAGTAGTTCTTCAGATAGACTTATAGATGATAGATCTTCAGATTATTAGATTGAGACTTAACTCAACGCTAACCGTCTTATGTCCAATAGTCTATTTTCTAAAAGGAGTCTTAAAGATTTAGATACTAAACACACCTGATAAATATTAACGTTTAGAGAACTGGAATCTCTTACGTGCTTTCGGACGACCTGGCTTCTTACGTTCAACAACACGTGAGTCACGTGTCATGAAACCTTCAGCTTTAAGAGCCGGCTTGTTTTCAGCATCAATTTTTACAAGTGCACGGGCAATGGCTAAGCGTACGGCTTCAGCCTGTCCCTTGAAACCACCACCGCAAAGGTTCACTTTGATGTCGTAGTTATCAGCAACACCAATGGTGTTTAATGGTTGTTTTACAATATACTGTAAGGTTGCAGCAGGAAAATACTTCGCTAACTCGCGCTTGTTAATGGTGATGTTACCACTTCCTTGGCTCAGGTAAATGCGAGCCACTGCTTCTTTTCTTCTACCAATAGCATTAATTACTTCCATAATAATTATTTAATGGCGTTAATATCAATTACTTTAGGTTGTTGAGCTTCGTGCTTGTGTTCAGTTCCAGTATAAACATATAAGTTTCTGAAAAGCTGACGGCCAAGACGATTCTTAGGTAGCATACCTTTGATTGCTCTTTCAACTAATCTCTCCGGCTTCTTAGCGAACATTTCCGCTGGCGTTACGTCGCGACGTCCGCCTGGGTAACCACTATGGTAGAAAAATAAACGCTGGTCCCACTTGTTACCGGTCATCTTAATTTTGTCTGCGTTTAAGATAATCACGTTATCTCCGCAGTCCACGTGAGGAGTATAATTTGGCTTATACTTGCCTCGGAGTAATTTAGCTACTTTGGTAGCTAAACGACCCAATACCATATCAGCAGCGTCAACCACAACCCACTCTTTGTTGGCAGTCGCATTGTTTGCTGAAATCGTTTTGTAACTTAACGTATCCACAGTCTTCCTTTTTAAAATTCGACTTATTAATAAAACAGTTTGCAAAGGCCTTCATAACGACAATTCGCCACCATCGGGTCCCACCCCGAGTGTTTTGAAACAGAAGTTATTGCCTTTCGGATCGGATAATAATCGGGCGCAAAAGTACTGCTTTTATTTTTAAAGTGCTAATGATTTGATTAAAAAAGCGATGAAGATTGTCTTAATCAAATAATTGAGCGAAATTAAGGGGGAAAACTCCGCTTATGTTAGCGCTCGAGAAACATCATCAATTTATGCGTGAAGCCATCCGTCTGTCGTATGAAAATATTTCGCATGGAGGCGGGCCTTTTGCTGCTGTTATTGTTAAGGATGATCGGGTAGTAGCACAGGGTGTTAATTCTGTTACGCGCGATAATGACCCTACGGCTCATGCTGAAATAAATGCCATAAGGAAGGCTTGTGCTGCTTTGGAGAGCTTTGATCTGTCAGGGTGTGTGATCTATTCTTCGTGTGAGCCCTGTCCTATGTGCCTGTCAGCTATCTACTGGGCGCATATTGAAGCCATTTATTATGGCAATACCAGGTACGGCGCTGCAGCTATTCATTTTGATGATGCCTTTCTGTACGATGAATTGGCACGTCCGCAGTATGACCGTACTATAAAAGCCACCCGCATGCTTGGAGAAGAAGCCTGGGAGGCCTTTATTCGCTGGATGAAATGTTCTGATAAAAAAGAATATTAACTCCGCATTGTTGCCTATTCAAAATTGATTTTGGAGATGAAGAAGTTGGGTGTGAACATCAGGTTGATGCCGTAGCTGTATTCAAGCTGCGCTGCCGGAAGATCGTAATACAGCTGAACAATGGCATTCAATTTTAATTGTTTCAATAGTGTTTTGCTGAAGTTTAGTTTAGCGCTTATCAGCTCTCTTGTTTTGCTGAAATAATCAGGCTGATAGTTGGAGGCCGACTGAAATAAGGGACTTCCCTTGGGTGCCAGAAAATTGGTGGCGTGCCAGTAGCCGGCCATCAGCGTGCCATACTTGTAGTTTGCTTCAGCTACGGGGTACCAGGCATTGCCAAAAGTAAAGTCGTAGCCCGATGCGTTGGTAAGGTCGTGGTAGGTGGCTGCGTAGGTGGCAAGTCCCAAGCTGCGGATAAAACCATCGCCCACGCGGTAGTTAAGTTTAAGTCCGGTGGCCAGGTTGGCCAGCGACTGCATGCGCTCTTCGTAGTCACTAATCTGTCCGCCCAGGTGGGTTACAAGCACTTGTGCCGGTATGCTCAGCTCCCAGTCGTTTCCGGGTTTGTTAAGTCGGTAGTTGGCACTAAAACCAGCTGTAAATTTTTCGGGTTTGGTGTCGCCCCATTTAATAAACTGTTCCCAGTCGATCCACAGATCGCCGCGGAAGCATGGTGCCTCATATACAAACTGAATACCGTTTTCGAAGGGGCGTGTGTATTGATTTTCCGGATTGAAAAGAGGTTCGAGCATGCGGTGATGCACATCGCCGCGCAACCGCCCCATAATCAGATCAAGACGATCGCTCAGGCGGGTGTGGATGGAGAAAGTAGGCAGTACTTTCTCAAACTCATCAATGCCGCTGAATTTGGTAAGGTAAACCCCTGCCTGAATGCGTACTCTTGGACTTGCGTAATAGATAAAGGAAGGGTGGGCCGTATAGCCAATCATAGTATAGCCTTCTATGTACTCGCCAAAATATTCATTGTTATCAAAGAAATTGTTATTCTCTAAACGGAAATACAGGTTTTTGTCAGCCTCCTGATTAAACTCGGGGTAATAATAGCGCCAGGGCATATCTAACTGCCCCCAGCTAACACCGCAAAATAAAATAAGTCCTAAGCTCGCAAATAGGCAACGCAACTTCATATCGTTATAATTTTTTCTAATCGTCAATAATGCCATCATGAATGTGTTAATACCCACCACTATTCTCAATTGTATGCCATACATTTTGTATGATGAAGTGGGGTGTTTGGGTGTCACAAAATTAACAAAAAGAGGCGAAGCCAAAGCCCCTGGTAGTTGTTTTATCTTTTCCTGTGGAGTGTTGATGCGTAGTGTTTAAAAAATAATTTGTGGACACCTATTTTTTGTATTTATGCATAGACTTTATTGTGATTAATGAGTTCGAGCAGTTGGGCATGCCGCCTTTGTTCGTAAATAATCTCATCACCGGTGGTCATTTTTAAGCATCCTCTCTCTCTGATAAGCTCTTGTATATGTTGGGGATTAATTAAGAAGCGGGGGTGACATCTAAAGAAGGAGAAGTCGTTGAGCATGGCTTCGTATCGTCGCAATGGCCGGTCAACAAAGAAACAGCTTTGATCGCTTAGGTGAAAATTGGCACCGCCCTGTACGGCCTTGGCCCATGCAATTTCATTAATTGAACAAGCCTTTACCTGATTGCTGCCCTGAAGTATGATTTTGCTATCGTATTGTTCAATATTATTGAACAGGGTTTTTATTTTAAGCGGGTAGTTTTTATCCCTCAGTTCATCGATAGCCTTGTCAATGGCGGTTATCATATCGTTGATATCAAAGGGTTTGAAGATGAATTCTATGGCTGAATATTGCAGCGCCTTTACCATATACTCGTGGTAGGCCGACATAAACACAATTTTATAATCCATATTTTCACAGCGCTTGATCACATCGAAAGAAGTACCATCAATCAGGTGGATATCGAGCATCAGCAGGTCGGGCTTATGGCATTTTATCTTTTGCACAGCTTCGTTCACGCGGGCAGCTGTGTCGATGATCCTTATTTCCGGGAAATGATTTTCAATAATCTTGGTGATGGCCGCAATATTGAAAGTGTCGTCTTCTACGATGATGGTTTTAAGCTGTTTCATTTTGCTTTTTTTTTGCTTTTTCCTGCATGGTAAGCGGCAATGTAATGCGGGCTATGGTGCCCCTTTGAAAAGGATCTTTTCTTTTTTTATCGAATAGTTCCAGTTGTGTTTTTTGCTTCGTATCTCGCTCCAGAATACTGAGGCGTTCCTGGGTTATTTTAATGGCCATAGATTCGTGGTTCCTCTCACATTTACTCAGGCGATGATTAAAGTCAATGCCCAGGCCGTTATCTTCCACTTCCACCACCATATTGCCTTTATCGCTTAATAGGCGAATGGTTATTTTCCCTTCATCCCCCAGGGGTTTCAGTCCGTGTTCAATGGCATTTTCAACAAAAGGTTGTATAAGCATAGGGGGGATTACAACCTTGTTATTTTTAATATCATCACTTACCGATATGTTGAATTCAAAGGGGGGTGAAAAGCGTAGCTGCTGTATCTTCAGGTAGTACTGTAGCATCTCAAGCTCTTCATCAATGGGTATAAATTCGTAGTTGCTGCTTCGCAATACATGGCGCATAAGTTTTGAGAAGTGGGCCAGAAACTCACTGGATTTATTCATGTCGTGTTCAAGGATGAATACCTGGATGGCACTTAGGGCGTTGAAGATAAAGTGAGGACTCATTTGCGAACGCAGTAGTTGTTGCTGAAAGCGCAGGTTGCGGTAGCGGTTGCGCAGTCGTCCTTGTACAATGATCAGGATGGCCACCACGGCCAGTATAATGACGACCAGAATGCTTGCTGCCAAAAGTGAACGTTGTTTCGACAGTACGGTCTTTTGAAGTAAAGCCTCTTTGTTCAGCTCTTCGATCTTTAGTTTTTGCAGGCGACTATTGTACTTGGCTTCTACCGAGGCAATATGAAAAATGTTTTTTTCATTCAGAATGCTGTCTCTAAGCTCGGTGGCCAGTTTGTAATATTTTAGCGAGGGATTATATTCTCGTTTCAGTTCGTAGGCCTGAGACAGTAAAGAGGCAGCCTCTTCAGCGGTATATTTCGATCCTATTTCCTCTGACAGATCCAGTCCTTTCTTAAGGTAGCGGATGGCCTCATCCGGATGTTTATCGTTCAGGTATGTGCGTCCTATTTGTGTGTAGCTGACAGAAGTATGCATGCGCTCTTCCAGCTCCAGATTAATTTCCAGCGCCTTCATCAGGTATTCCAGCGCCAGACGATTCTGTTGCTTGGCAATGTAAGCACTGCCAATGCTGTTGTAGCAAATGGCTTGCCCAATACGACTATTGATGAGTGTGTTATGTTCCAGTGAGCGGAGGTAATAGTGCATGGCAGAGTCTAGCTGATCCAGCTTCATATAGGCCTCACCCAGGTTATTAGTGTTAATTGCTTGTCCCAGTTGATTCCCCAGTTGGGTGGCAATAGACAGTCCGCGGCGGAAATATTCAATGGCCGAGTGGTAGCGTTCCATCGCTATGCTTACATTGCCCATTCCGTTAATGGCTTTGCTCAGGCTCAGCGAGTCGTTACACTCCTCGGCCAGTTGCAGGGCTTTCATGTGCATATCCAGCGCCTGTGGGTTTTCATCCACACGACGGTAGATGACTCCTATCTGGTTGTAGGCCCTGGTTTGGAAAAGGATATTATCCGAGGCTTCGGCTATCGCAAGGGCTTTTTGAAACATATCCATGGCCTCGGGGTAGTAAGACTTACTTCGCAGTCGTTGCCCCACAGTAATGTATATATCAAATAACTGGTGGTAAAGATTGTTTTTAAGTGCTACTTCTTCCGCTTCCTTAAGGTAATTATCGAAGGCGGGCAGTTTGCCTTTGTTGACCTCATATTGTTCTTCTGACTGTAGGATTAGTTGCTCAACCATTTCCAGGTCTTCATTGTTGGGCATTGCTTTTGGGCTTGACTGTTTAGCGTTCTGAGGGGCTTGTTGACAGCTAAACAGTGAGCAGACTATAAATAGTATGGCGAGCAGATTTTTCACAATTGGATTGGGTCTGTTATGTAAGATCTTAATAAATCCTTTTGATGCAAACTATGAAAAATAAAGGGAGAATAACAGTGATTGCTTTGAAAGTTATTAACGGAGTTATGAACAATAAATGCATGGAATTGCCTAAAAACAATATCTTTGCGACCTGAAAAATAAAGGAACTGTTTGTGAAGATTGGTAAGCTTGATTTGGGGAAATACCCCCTGCTTTTGGCACCCATGGAGGATGTGACGGATCCGTCCTTTCGAGTGTTTTGTAAGGCTCAGGGGGCTGATATGATGTACACTGAGTTTGTTTCGGCCGAGGCATTGGTGCGCAATGTTAATCGATCGTTGCGTAAGCTGGAGCTGGAGGAGACGGAGCGTCCGGTGGGTATCCAAATCTATGGGCGCGATGTGGAGAAGATGGTTGAAGCGGCGCGCATGGCGGCAGCGGCACGTCCCGAGGTAATTGATCTTAATTTTGGATGCCCTGTAAAAAAGATTGCGGGTAAGGGCAGTGGCTCAGGTTTGTTACTGGATATCCCCAGAATGCTGGCCATTACCGAGGCGGTGGTGAAAGCGGTGGATGTACCCGTTACGGCTAAAACAAGGCTGGGCTGGGATGATCAGTCGTTGGTGATTGAGCAGGTCGCAGAACAGCTTCAGGATGCCGGAGTGCAGGCTCTGTGTATTCATGGTCGCACCCGCGAACAGATGTACAATGGAGTGGCCGATTGGACGCTTATAGGAAAAGTAAAAGCTAATCCGCGTATGCGCATTCCCATTATTGGCAATGGCGATGTGGATAGCCCGTTAGCTGCTAAACGCTTCTTTGACGATTACGGAGTGGATGCCCTCATGATAGGACGAGCGGCCATTGGTAAGCCCTGGATATTTCGTGAGATACGCCATTACCTGAATACCGGCGAGTTGTTGCCACCCCTTACTATCGCCCAGCAGGCTTTGCTGATGGATGAGATTGTGCGTACCTCATGCACGATGCTGGGTGAGCGACGCGGTATTTTACACGCACGAAGACATCTGGCCATCCCGTTTAAAAATTTACCCGATATACGACCTTTGCGTATTCAGCTACTACGTGAAAATACCGTGGAGGGAATCTCTTCTGTATTGAAAGTGATTGGCGAGCAATACGCTAATTATACCTTGCCTGGCGTTGAGTAATATTTGCCAACAATAACGCGCACCGGATACCAGGCAGCCAGGGCGCTGATGATGGCTACGGTTATGATGACCAGTAGTACATCGGCAGCGCGCAGGGCAACGGGATAGGCGTCGGTGATATAGCTGCCGCCACCCACAAATTGGATGATGCCATACTGCTGTTGGATCAGTACGATGGCAACCCCCAATGCCGAGCCAACGAGAATACCGACAAGTGATATCAGCCATCCCTCCATCATAAAAATGCGTGTAATCAGCTGTTTGTTAGCTCCCATACTCTTTAGTGTGAAGATGCTTTCCTTCTTTTCGTATATGAGCATGGCCAGATTGGCAACAATGTTAAAGGCAGCAATGGCAATGATAAAGCTCAGAATCATGTAAGCCATAAGTTTTTCTACCTTCATTACCTTGTAAAAGGAGGCGTGTTGCTCTTGCTGGTTCAGTACTTTCACCCGATCGCCCAACAGTGTTTGAATATCTTTCTCCAGCTTTTTCAGGTCGGCTGTTTCTTTGCCTTTAACTGCCAGTGCCGATACAATGTTATCATCATATTCAAGCAATTTCCGCGCTTGTGCAATGTCCATAATTAAGTACTGTCCGTCGTATTCCGCTTGGTTAACGGCAAAAAAACCAGCGGGGCTTAAATATTCTTGTCGAAAGGCACTTTGAGGGGTCATCAGGTTGACTTTTCCTTTTCGTCGGGGTGCATAGATACTGAGTGGAGTAACAAAGTTAAGACGTATGGCTAATTGATCAGCCAGCTGCTTGCCAATGACACCCCGGTATTCCGATTTATATTTTAGTGCGTATTCGCCATCGATGATGATGGAGTCAATACGACTTACCTTGTTGAACATGGAATCAACCCCCAGGATGACACCGGGTATTTTACGGTTTCTGAATTTAAGCAGTGCCTGGTGTTCCAAGGTTTCTGAGATGTGCAAAATCTCATCGTTTTCAAGGAGAGCGTGGTAAGGAAGTGTGTCGAGGGAGATAACCTTACCCGACGTAGGTACAATTTTTAAATCCGGATCGAAGGCGGTATAGAGTTCACCCATTAATCCGTGGAGGCCATTGAATACCGATAGCACAATGACTAGTGCCATGCTGCCTGTGAGTACGCCAAAAACCGAAATCATCGATATGAGGTTGATGATATTTTGTGATTTCTTGGCGTAGAGGTATCGGCGTGCTATTTCAAAGGCCAGCTTCATGATTTATCTATTTTTGAGCAACCACCATCAGTCCGGTGCCTTTAGTGTGTTGTTGGCTAATGTCTACCCAGTTAAGTAAATAGGCAACGGGGTAAAAAAGTAAATAGTAAAAGGGCAGCAGAACGAAGAATAGCTTCGACGCATTCAGTGCTTTAATGGGATATTTCATGGATAGGCGCCATGACAAGTTGCCCGGTTTTCCGTAAGTGTATTGGGTACGTATGTTTTTAAAGCCGGCTCTTTCCAGTTTTTCTCTGATATCATCGGCATTATAGCCATCGCGTACGTGCTCATCAATAAATCCGTGTACCCCTTCCTCATCGTCATGATGATGATGTGCATCAGAGCCACCCTGGTCTGATGGGGTGGAGATGATGAGGGTGGCATTTTTCTTCATCGACTGATAAAAGTTATGAAATACCACTTCATCTTCCAGTATATGCTCCATCACATCTACTGATAGTATCAGGTCGTAACTTTCAGATTGTGTATAACGGGTAAGGTCGGCATATTCAAAATGAACCCGATCGCCTAGTTTAATACGGTTAAAAAAATGATTGCAGTCATCGATTTGCTCCTGCTTTACATCTACCGCGGTAATATTCCAGTTTTTAACAATGGATGCCATGTAGTAGTCGTACTGCCCAAATCCGCTTCCGGCATCGAGTACCTGAAGTGTGTTTTTATTTTCACGTGCAATTTTTCGCAGTTCACGGCGTATATACCAAGCCCTTAATAATAATAAGTCGAGCAGGCGGTAGAAGAAGATACGCAGCGCCGGCGATTGGTTAAATACCTTGCCGAGCGAGCGTTTTATGGGATCGTACTGCATGTTTATTTCTTTAGAAGGCGGTCGATGTTGTCCAGATAATCCAGGCTGTCGTCAATGAAAAAACGCAGCTCGGGGATAATGCGCATCTGCTTGCCAACGCGTTTGCCTAGGGCAAAACGTATTTGAGCCGTCTGGGCATTAATCTCGTTCATCACCTCGTCAATGTTATTGGTGGGGAAAATGCTCAGGTAGGCTTTGGCCTGACCTAAGTCAGGTGAAATTCTAACCACGGTAACCGATACCATGGTGCCCAGGCATACAGCCCGCATTTCACGCTGAAAGATTTCACTAATCTCCCGTTGTAATAACCTCGAAATTTTTTTTTGTCGTGTTGAATCCATAATTATTAATCCCTCAAATCAATATTTTACACCCTGTCAATTTACGCGACCGGCGAATGGGCGAAATTACAGTTTTTCGGCGGATTTACAGTTGTGACCGTGTGCCGAATTTAAAAGCCCTTTCTTTTTTAGCAAAAAAAACCTGCATTTCCTTTGAAGTGCAGGTCTCTCAAACCAAAACTTTTACCAATTATGAAAAAAATAGGGTGCTTTTTGCAATAATGTATTATGCACCCACTTTTCATGTTTTTCGGGCGCTGTAATGCGCCGCTATTTCATGTATGTGCTCTGTTTACTTACCTTAGAACACCTTGACTCTCTAAAACATTTTAAATGTACACATTTTATTTGAACATATTCACCATCAGGTATTAATATTTAAAGGTGGGCGCTTCTGTAAGTTACGCCGCCCTTAGCGAAGGCTGCTTTTTCAATGTTTTTCCTGTCTTTCCTCCGGTCAAAAAAAGTGTTCTCTAATCTTATACCCAATCTAAAACGGCAGCAGGACTTCTTTGTTCATTTGTATGGTAAGCTGACCATATTGCTCTGCTTTTCCTGCGCACTATAAGAATTGTGAGTATTGCAAAGTGCTTTTCGTTGTTTTTTGTTTTCATCAGCTGATGTAGTCAGCTCGTAAACAAAAATTAACAATAGCTCAAATCCAGCAAAAGTAATTGATTAATTTTAACTTATCTTTCCCCTTAAATTGCCATTGGTTGTTTTAATTGTTTGTATGGGGAATAAGTTTTACATCGCTCTTTTTATCACATTTTTTGTGCTTTCATCCGCTTGGTCGCAGCAAAGAAAGCAGAATCGGCAGGACAACAAAGCTTTTTTAAAAGCTTTCCAATACCTTAGATCCGATGATTATGAAAGGGCCATTACTGCCTTTCAGGATATTGTGGAGCGCTCCCCTGATTTTACAGAAGCTTATTTGCAGCTTGGACTAAGCTATTTAAATACCAATAAAGGGGCAGCGTTTGCTATTCCTGTTTTTAAACAAGGTATTGCACGTTTAAGTGCTGAAGAGCAGGAGAAGGCCTTGGGGCAGGATTTTCTGCTGGCTTTGGGGCAGGCTTATCAGGCACGGCTTATGCCTGATTCTGCACGGCAGGTTTATCAAATTTTGCTGACCCGCATTGCTGCCAACGATGATGCTTATCGAACCATGGTGGAACGAGAGCTGCGCAATTGTGAGTATGCTGAATTGTTCCTTGCCAATCCCATTGGTATTACAATTACCAATCTGGGTGAACGAGTGAACAGTCCGTATGACGACCATAGTCCGCTGATGAGTGTTTTTGAGGATCAGATTTTATTTACTTCAAGGCGAAAAGTATCGCGACTACCGCTGTTAGACGACGGGCAGGCACCCGAGAAAGTATATCGGTCTACTTTTAAACAGAATCAGTGGCAAGATGCTCAACTGCTGAATGTCTTTTTTAAGAATCAGGTGCATGAGTCGGGTTTGTCTTTATCGCCCGACGGAAAAACGCTTTTTATATACCGCAGCGATGTTGGGGGCAAAAGTATCTACATGAGTTTGCTGGAGAATAACCAATGGAGCGAACCTGTTAAGTTACCTTACCCCATTAATACGTCGGCCAATGAAACACACGCCTCCATATCGGCCGACCAGAGTACCTTGTTTTTTACCAGTGATCGTGCCGGAGGAAAGGGGGGACTCGATATTTACATGAGCAAAAAAAATGCTTACGGACAATGGGGGCCAGCCCGTAATTTAGGAGATGTCATCAATACACCCTATGATGAAGAAACATCCATGATGCATGTGGATGGTAAAACCCTTTATTTTGCTTCTGAGGGGCATAATTCCATGGGAAGACTCGACGTGTTTTATGCGCAGATGCGACCCGATAGTTCCTGGACATTCCCTGTCAATCTGGGATATCCCATTAACACTCCTGATGACGACTTTTTCTTTTTGCCTACCTTGGATAAAGGACATGCTTATTATGCTTCGTCGCGCTTCGATGACAACTATGGCGGATCGGATATTTACCGGGTGGAGTTTGCGGAAGGCTATTCAGGTGAAATGGCTGTGGTAGAGGGGAAAGTTGGCCGTCAGGGGATGGATAAGTCCCATTTGCGTATTCTGGTTACCCGTATGACTGACCGTCAGTTGGTTGGTGACTACCGACCTGATAAGCGCACGGGTGAATATACCTTATTTCTTGAGGCCGGACATGAGTACAAGATAGAAACCTGCCTTCCTGAAAAAGTAATAAGCGTAGCCGTGGTCGATGTAAAACCACTCATGACCTACCAACTGGAGCGTAAGGTGTATTCTTTTGAAGAAATAGAAATGACACCTCCCTTGCGTCAGCCCATTGTTCCAAAGAGTTTGGCGGAGCATAATAAGGAGGCCTTGGTTGCCATCAAGGAAGATATTAAGCAGCTGGAGGTGCTGCCTTTTTATACGATCCAGGTTTTGGCTTTACGCTATAAACCGCTTTTTGCCTCTATGTATCTAAAAGGCTTGGATGCTAATGATCTGAAGGAGGTACCCTGTAAAGATGGTTTTACCCGCTATTTGTATGGAGCTTTTAGAGATCTTGAAGCGGCACGCACGCATCGTCGTCACATTATGAAAATGGGTAAGTTCAATGACTCTTTTGTGCGTCGCATGGCAGATATTGATGTATTGAAAGTGCAATAATAAAGCCCTGTGCATAGTTTAAGAAAACGGTAAATTCTGTTGGTAGTGCTGATAGCTTGAATTGTGAATTTTAGCTGTTAACTTGAATTATTTATATTTGCGCGCGAATGGGGAACGATAAGTCAAATATAAATGTACAAGGGCAAGCCGCGCGGGAACAAGGATTTCGTGCCTTGTTTGATCAATACTATACTCCTTTGTGTGTTTTTGCTTTGAAGTACATTGATGCATTTGATGAGGTGGAGGACATTGTGCAGGAAGTTTTCATTCAGTTTTGGGATAAGCAGAGGGGTAATTATCACATATCCAATGTAAAAGGTTACCTATTTACGGCTGTGAAAAATAATGCTTTAAATCATTTGCGCCGCAGTAATAAATATCAATTGGAGGTGCTTGATGAACAGTTTGAGCGGATTGATGAAGAGTATGAAAATCCGGCTGCTATGGAGCGTAAAAAGCAACAGCTATATCGCGAGGTGGATAAGCTGTCGCCTCAGTCAAAAACTGTTTTTGAACGCATCGTTTTCGAAAATATGAAATATAAAGAGGTTGCCAACGAGCTTGGTGTCTCTGTTAATACGGTAAAAACAACTTTCTCCAGGTCGTTAAAACGGCTACGCTCATCCATTGATCTTATTGTGTATTTATTAATGGTGTAACTCATCCTCCCGGGAGAAGGTTTCTGAATTAAATTACATTCCGATTTGCTGATTTTTTTGAACCGGATTGTCACCCATTTTCTCTTTTTTGTATCTATATGATAGAATGTGTACACTGACAGTTTTAATTATATACTAAGTGAGCGTTATAAGTGAAGAAAAAATAATAGGGTGGGCCTTGGCTTATCATACTTGCGAAGCCTTGTCTCCGGAAGACAAAAAGGCATTTGAACAGTGGTTAAAAGAATCGCCGAAGCATGTTGAACAAATCAATGGCTATCGTCAGATGTATCTGACGGCGCGAAAATCTGCATTTGCCAAAGTAGTTGATGAAGAGGCTGCATGGGCTAAAATTAGTTGCCGTACCAAGGCCAAGCCTCCAAAACGGCGTCTGTGGACGCAACTATCTTCGGCAGCTGCCGTCCTTATGGTGGGTTTGTTAACTACCTGGTTTGTTTATGACGAGATATCGTCGGTTACGCAATCTGAACCGCGCCTTATTGTTGAGCAGGTGGAAGCTGGCAGTGCCAAAGCCAGACTGACCTTGGCCGATGGCTCGCAGGTAAACCTCACCGACAGTGTGGAGCAATCTTTTAATGAGGTGGACGGAACTGCCATTGTTAAAGATGAGGACAATAACCTGCGTTATAGTAGTGGTAATGTAAGCAATGAGCTCATTTACAATACTATTGAGGTGCCACGGGGTGGTGAGTTTGCCCTCACTTTGTCCGATGGTACTAAGGTGTGGATTAATGCTGAGTCGCAGCTGCGTTATCCGGTACGCTTTGGCGAAGAGAACCGTACTGTTTATCTTAACGGGGAAGCCTACTTTGAAGTGGCGCATCATGCTAAGCGGCCATTTATTGTGCATGCTAAGGATACAAAAGTAAAAGTATTGGGCACCCGTTTTAACATAAGTAGTTACGATGATGAAGCCATAGTAGCCACAACATTGGTAAGCGGAAAGGTAAAAGTTAATTATTTAGCTGATGAGGTACTCTTGCAGCCGGGGCAACAGTCGCGTGTTACCAAAGGGCGCGATGGCATTGGAGTGCAGGAAGTGGATTCCGGCGTGTATACAGCCTGGGTGCATGGCGTTTTTGAATTTGAGGATATGCCGCTGGAGCAGTTGTGTAAGCAGCTGGGACGCTGGTACGATGTTAACTTCTTTTTCACTCGACCGGCTGATAAAGGAATACGTTTCACGGGTGCCTTTAAGCGGAATCAGAACATTGGCCATGCCCTTGATTTAATCGAGCAGCTCACCAATGTGCAGTTTCAGACGCAGGGGAGAAACATAATAGTAGCAAATTAAAAAGCAGGAAATACTCGCAATATTTCCTGCTCTTGGTATAAATAGGGATATTCATAAGTTGACTTATATCTTTGATATCTAGATAATTATTACTATCTTAAAAGTATAACAAAACCCCG